>SKTN01000156.1 GCA_007117945.1 Nitriliruptoraceae bacterium
CGATCGGTACCGACCTGCTGCCGGGCGGGGAGGGTGGGCGGTGGGCGGCCTACGTCGAGGTCTGCGATCCGGACAGCCAGGCCATCGTGATCGCCGAGTCGATGTCGGCGGTCGAGCCCGCGATCGGATCGTTGGACGAGGACGAGCTGATCGCGCTGCTCGCTGCCACCACGTTCGACACCCACTGGCCCTGCGGGTACGGGTTCGACATCTCCGATGACGATCAGGTCGTCGGACGGTACGTGGAGCCGACGACCCCGCAGCCGCCCGAGCCATCCGGGAACCGCCGGCGCACAGCGCAGCACCGCGCAGCCAGGACGATGACGGGGCCGAGCGTAGGGGTCTGCCACCTCGGTGACCACGGGAGGGTCAGCTCCACATCGAAGGCCACGCTGCACAGGTCAGGAGCCGCTGCTGGACCAGCTGCTGGCACGCATGGCCATCGGTTCACGGCCCTGGCACCGTGCAGGCACAGGACTCAGGGACAGGACACGAGCCGTCGCCAACGTACGGGCACGTCACCCCGGGCACGGGATGACCAGTGCCCGGTAGCGCGAACGGTCCCCCATCCATCGACCGTCCTCGCAGGTCGATCGCGCACCAGCGGGGGTGGTCGAGGACGCACGGCTCTGCGAGGGTGACAGTGGCATGGCGACAGGAGGTGGTGCGGTGCCGGTGCAGGTCTCGGAAGAGGTGCTGCTACCCGTGCCGGTGCTGCGGGCCTGGGAGTACCTCGGGGACACGGCACGGATGGTGCAGCTCGACCCCCTCCTCGAGTCCTACGAGCCGGCGACCGGCGAGCTGTCACCGGGCACGACCAACCAGGTGGTCTCGCGGTTCGGGCCATTGCGGCTGCGCCTGGTGACGCGGACGACGGTGCTGGATCCACCGCACCGGGTCGTCTTCGAGAACGTGCGGCCGCAGTGGCCGTTGCGGGTCCGTACAGAGGACGTGCTCACCCCGCACCCCGGGGGAACCGTGTATCGCGTGACGAGCACCGTGCGTGGCGTCGGGCCGATCGGATCCCTGCTGGCCCGGCCGGTCGCACGGCAGATGCTGCGGACCCGGCGTCGACTGATGGAGCGGGTGCGCCAGGAGCTGGCCGAGACCGGTTGACCTGCGGATCTCCCGAGGTTCGACCCTGCCTACCACCGGCGGGCAGGTGCCGTCTCGCCCACGTCGCCACGTCTGCTGGCAGCCTGCACGCGACCCGGGAGGGACGGCATGGTGCGCGCGGAGGGGGATCCGCCAGCAGGCAACCGCACTGAGCATGAGATCTACACGCGCCGGTTCCTGGCCATCTACGACCCGTTGATCCTCGGCGTCTACCTGCGCTGGGTGTGGCGCTGCCCCAGGGCGGTGCTGACCGAGTGCTACCGGGTCCATGCCGGGGCACGCCACCTCGATGTCGGTCCTGGCACCGGTTACTTCCTGGATGTCGCCGAGCTCCCTGAGGGGACGGCGATCACGCTGCTGGACCCCAACCCCGCGGTGCTCACGCAGGCTGCCAGGCGCCTGGCCCGCTACGGCCCGGCGACCGTCCCGGCCGATGCCTGCGAGCCCCTACCGCTCACCGGCCGGTTCGAGTCGGCAGCGCTCAACCTCGTGCTGCACTGCATCGCTGGGGAGGAGCGCAAGGCGGCGGCGATCCGCCACGTCGCCGCGTGCCTGGACGAGGGCGGGGTGCTGTTCGGCTCCTCGGTGCTCGGTACACCGCAGGTGCACGGCTGGCTGGGACGCACCGCCCTGCACGCCCTCAACCGGCGCGGGATCTTCAGCAACCGCGCCGACGCCGAGGAAGGGCTCCGGGATCAGCTGCAGGAGGCCTTCGTCGAGGTGACCGTGGAGCGCGTCGGCGCGGTGGCCGTGTTCGTGGCCAGCCGCCCTCAGGTGCACACGACCGGCAGCTGACCGAGGCCAGACGGTCGCCGTGGGGATGGGCCGCAGCCGCCACCCACCACGGACCCGCGGGCGGGACCGCGCTCGAGCGCCAGGAAGATGGATCGTCCAGCGATCCGCACTTCGGGCGGGGTCCTGCCGTCCACAGGCGGCGCGAGGTCTCCCGCCGCCGGCGCTCGGGCCGATTCCGGGGGGTCAGGGTGGCGTCGGATCGAGCGCCGGCACAGCGGCCGCAGGGTTCGTGGGATGGAGGAAGCTGACGAGGGCGTCGTTGACCACCTCGGGCCGGGCCATGGTGAGGAAGTGGCCGGCGCCGGTCACCAGGTCACTGACCTCGAGGTGCGGCAGCAGTCGCCGCGCCCGTCGCAGGGCCTTGTCTGGGCTGTACAGCACCTCCTTGCCGGCGAGGAGCAGCAGGGTCGGGCAGGTGATCCGACGGAGATCCTCGTCACGGAACCGTCGCGGCAGCACAGGAGGTCGCTGCTCGCGGAAGTGCGCCAGGCCCAACGCGGTGAGCCTGATCAGCCGGGCATCCGGCACGCAGTCGACCAGTTCGAAGGTCCTGCGCGCTCGGAGCTGCGGATCACCCGCGGGGAGCAGGTGCTGCAACCCGCGGAACAGCAGCCAGAAGGGCACCCGGAAGGGCCGCAGCGTCGCGGCCGGCGCCAGCAGGGCCAGGCGGTCCACCAGCTCGGGGCGGAAGCGGGCCACCGACGCGGCCACCCAGGCCCCCTGTGACAGCCCGACCAAGGACGCGGTCGTCACGCCGAGCCCCTCCAGCAGGTCAGCCACCCACAGGGCGGCGTCCTGTTCGCCACCCACCACAGCGGATTGTTCGCCCAGACCCCGGTCGAACACCAGGTCCACGGCCATGACCCGTCGATCCTCCGCAAGGGCCTCCACGGTCATGTACCACGAGGTCGCTGACAGGCCGGCACCGTGCAGCAGGATGACCGGCGGAGCATGCTCGGGGCCGCTCATCACGGCGTGGGTGGTGCCGAAGCGTGTCACGACGCGGACGTGCTCGAAGGGCACGGGCCACAGCTCGTCGAGGACCTGCTCGTAGCTGTCCAGGTACGCCGCCTCGCCTGCCGCTGTCCGGAAGCCGGAGCAGCGGGCAGGCAGCAGCGAACGACGACGTCGCGAGCGTCGAGCCACCGCCTCCTGCACCGGGCTGCCGCGTCGGTCTGCTGTCATCACCGGCTCCCCTCAACGACCTCCAGCCAACCCGTCCCGCGACACCGCGGACAGTGCTGAACAGCCCGACCACCGCCGGCCACCGCCCGCCGAGCTCCGCACCAGCCTCCAGACGGTGGATCAACAACG
>SKTN01000043.1 GCA_007117945.1 Nitriliruptoraceae bacterium
ACCCGCTGGCCCGGCGCCCGCAGCAGCGCCACCCGCTGGCCCGCCACCCGCAGCAGCGCCACCCGCTGGCCCGCCACCCGCTGGACCCTGCTCCGTGGCGGCCTCACGCCCCGGGACCGGAGCGGGTGCGCTCGCCGGCAACGCCGTACCCGACGCTGCCTGGCCGCCCGGCACACCCCAGCGGTCCCAATCGATCCTGGCCCCGTTGAACACCGGCCCGTCGATACACGCCCGCTTGTTGCGCACCTGCTGGTCCCTACCGGCCACCGGGACCACGCAGGTGAAGCACACCCCGATGCCGCAGCCCATCCGCTCCTCCACCGCCACCTGCACGGGGATGCGCCGGGCGGCACACACCTCGGCGACGGCGCGCAGCATCGGGTTGGGCCCGCAGGCGTAGACGACCCCCGCACCGCTGGCGTCCAGCACCTCGTCGAGCACATCGGTGACCCGCCCGGTGCGCCCGAGGCTGCCGTCCTCGGTGGTGAAGGTCACGCTGGCGGACAGCCGCTTGGCCTCGATGGCCCCCATGACCCGCTCGGCCGTCGCCGCGCCGTTGATCATGTCGACCCGCAGCCCCTGGCGCAGCAACGCCTCGGCGAGGTAGTAGAGCGGTGCCGCGCCGTAGCCGCCGCCGACCAGCAGACAGTTGACCTTGCGCTGCGGGAGGGGGAAGGCCGTACCCAGGGGGCCGATGACGTCGACGACGTCGTGGGTGTCCACGGTGGTCAGCCACTCCGTGCCGGGACCGTGCGCGTCGAACACCACGTCCACGGTGCCCGCCGAGGCCCCCGTCCGGGTCACCCGGGCGATGGAGAAGGGCCGACGCAGCAGGGTGTGGGGGGCCTCGACGGCGAGCTGGACGAACTGGCCCGGGCGGGCGCGCTCGGCGACCTCCTTCGCGGCGAAGGACACCAGCCAGTACGCGCCCTCACGCCGCCGGGCGATGACCTCGCAGGTCGCGTGCACGGGCCCCTCGGCACGACCTTCGACCGTCCCGCCCCGCAGCTTGGCCATGGTCACGCTCCTGCTGTGCGGTGAGGATCCGTGGTGGGTGCCGGCACCGGGCTCATGCCGCGCCACCCGTCGCGTGGACGGCGACGCGATCGAGCAGTTCCTGCTGGTACTCCTGGAGGCTGCGCACCGCCAGCGGCCCACGCTGCAACGCCTGGATGCCGTGGACCGCGGCCAGGATGCCCGCCAGGGTCGTGATCACGGGCACGCCGTTGGTCACCGCGGCCTGGCGGATCTCGTAGCCGTCACCCCGGGTCCCGGAACCGAAGGGCGTGTTGAGCACCAGCCCCACCTCACCGGACTCGATCAGGCGCAGGATCTCCGGCTCACCCTGGGAGACCTTGCCCACCACCTCGACCTCCACCCCCGCACGGCCGAGCACATCGGCGGTCCCGGCGGTGGCCACCACCTCGAAGCCGAGGTCGACCAGGCGCATCACGGGGAACACGATGGCGCGCTTGTCGCGGTTGGAGACCGACACGAACACCTTCCCGGCCGTCGGCAGCACCATCGACCCCGTCCCGGCCTGGGACTTCGCGAAGGCCGCGCCGAAGTCGCGGTCGATGCCCATCACCTCGCCGGTGGAGCGCATCTCCGGACCGAGCACCGCGTCCACCCCCGGGAAGCGGTCGAAGGGCAGCACGGCCTCCTTGACCGCCACGTGCCCGGGACGGGGACCCTGGACGGCGTCGGCGTCGGGCAACCAGCCCTCCTCGCGGAGCTGCGCGAGGGTGCGCCCGGCCATCACCAGGGCCGCGACCTTGGCCAGGGGCACGCCCGTGGCCTTGGAGGTGAAGGGCACGGTGCGCGAGGCACGGGGGTTGGCCTCGATGCAGTACAGGACGTCGTCCTTGAGGGCGAACTGGACGTTCAGCAGCCCCCGGACCTCCAGCCCCTGCGCGATGCCGAGGGTGACGCGGCGGATGTGCTCCTCCTGGGCGGGCCCCAGGGTCAGCGGCGGCAGGGTGCAGGCGGAGTCGCCGGAGTGGACCCCGGCCTCCTCGATGTGCTCGAGCACCCCGCCGACGAACAGCTCCTCGCCGTCGAACACCGCGTCGACATCCACCTCGATGGCGCCCTCGAGGAAGCGGTCCACCAGGATCGGCTGGTCGGGGGCGGCGGCGACGGCGTCGGTGAGGTAGCGCTGCAGGCCGGCGTCGTCGTCCACGATCTGCATCGCGCGGCCGCCCAGCACGTAGGAGGGGCGCACGAGCACGGGGTAGCCGATCCGGTCCGCGACCTCGCGGGCCTCCTCGAAACTGCGCGCGATCCCGCCGGGAGGCATGGGCACGCCCAGCTCGTCCATCAGGGCACCGAAGCGGCCACGGTCCTCGGCGGCATCGATCGCGTCGGGTGAGGTGCCCCAGATCGGCACCCCGTTGGCCTCGAGCTCCCGGGCGAGCTTCAGCGGGGTCTGCCCGCCGAGCTGCACCAGGACACCGGCAGGGCGCTCGCGCTCGCACACCTCGAGGACGTCCTCGACGGTCAGCGGCTCGAAGTAGAGACGGTCCGCGGTGTCGTAGTCGGTGGAGACGGTCTCCGGGTTGCAGTTGATCATCACCGTCTCGTAGCCGGCGTCCTTCAGCGACAGCACGGCGTGGACGCAGCAGTAGTCGAACTCCACCCCCTGGCCGATCCGGTTGGGCCCGGAGCCCAGCACGATCACCCGGTCCCGGGTGGCCTCGGTGACCTCGTCCTCCTCCTCGTAGGTGGAGTAGTGGTAGGGGGTGAAGGCCTCGAACTCCGCGGCGCAGGTGTCCACGGTCTTGAACACCGGTGCGATGCCCGCGGCCCGCCGGCGTTCGCGCACCGCCTGCTCGCTGGTCTGCACCAGCGCGGCGATGTGGGTGTCAGCGAAGCCCTCCCGCTTGGCGTCGTGGAGGACCGCGTCGGGCAGGGCGGCGAGGTGCTCGTAGCTGCGCAGGGCCCGGCGGCGTTCCACGATCTGCAGGAACTGGTCGATGAACCACGGGTCGATGCCCGACAGCGCGCTGATGCGCTCCACGGACCAGCCCCGGGTCAGGGCCTCGTCGAGGGCCTCCAGCCGGTGTGCGGTCGGGCGGATGAGCCGCTCCTCGAGGGCGGCGTCGTCCACCTCGACGGGGGCGCCCGCGCCGAAGCCCGTGCGCCCGTCCTCGAGGCTGCGCAACGCCTTGTTCACCGCCTCCTTGAAGGTGCGGCCCATCGCCATGACCTCACCGACGGACTTCATCCGGGTGGTGAGGGTGTCGTCGGTGCCGACGAACTTCTCGAAGGTGAAGCGGGGCACCTTGACCACGACGTAGTCGATGGACGGCTCGAAGGCGGCCTTGGTCTCCCGGGTGATGTCGTTGGCGATCTCGTCCAGGGTGTAGCCGATGGCCAGGCGTGCCGCGATCTTGGCGATGGGGAACCCGGTGGCCTTCGACGCCAGGGCACTGGAGCGGGAGACCCGCGGGTTCATCTCGATCACGACCATGCGCCCCGTGGCGGGATCGACGGCGAACTGCACGTTCGAGCCCCCGGTCTCCACCCCGATGCGCCGCAGCACCTTGAAGGCGGCGTCGCGCATGCGCTGGTACTCCGGGTCGGACAGGGTCATCGCCGGTGCCACGGTCATCGAGTCGCCGGTGTGCACGCCCATGGCGTCGACGTTCTCGATCGAGCAGATGATCACGCAGTTGTCATGGCCGTCGCGCATCACCTCGAGCTCGTACTCCTTCCACCCGAGCACCGACTCCTCGACCAGCACCTCGTGGACCGGCGAGTCGTAGAGGCCCTGGCGGATCATCACCTCGAGCTGCTCGGCGTCGTAGGCGATCCCGCCGCCCTTGCCACCGAGGGTGTAGGACGGCCGCAGCACGACGGGGTAGCCGTACTCCTCGGCGGCCTCGAAGGCCTGCTCGGGGGCGTTGACGTAGGTGGAGCGGGGCGACTCCAGCCCGATCTCGGTCATCGCCTCCTTGAAGCGCAGCCGGTCCTCCGCGGTCTGGATCGCCTCGAGATCGGCGCCGAGCACCTCGACGCCGTACTCCTCGAACACCCCGGCCTCCGAGAGCTCGACAGCGAGGTTGAGGGCGGTCTGACCACCGAGCGTCGGCAGCAGCGCGTCGGGGCGTTCCCGCTCGATCACCGCGCGCACCGCGTCGACGGTGAGGGGCTCGATGTAGGTGGCGTCGGCGAAGTCCGGGTCCGTCATGATGGTGGCGGGGTTGGAGTTGACGAGGATGACGCGCAGGCCCTCGTCGCGCAGCACCTTGCAGGCCTGGGTGCCGGAGTAGTCGAACTCGCAGGCCTGGCCGATGATGATCGGGCCGGACCCGAGCACGAGCACGCTGTGGAGATCGTCACGACGGGGCATCAGGCAGCGCCTCCCTGGGTGCGCTCGAGGAGGTCCACGAAGCGGGCGAAGAGGTAGCGGGCGTCCGAGGGCCCGGGCGCGGACTCCGGGTGGTACTGCACGCTGAAGGCGGGGATGTCACGGGCGGTGAGCCCCTCCACCACGTCGTCGTTGAGGTTGACGTGGGACACCTCGACGATGCCGTGGTCGCGGGTGGTGAAGGCGTGGCTGTCCACCTGCTCGCCCAGCGAGCTGGCCTGCACGGCGAAGCCGTGGTTGTGGCTGGTGATCTCCACCACGCCGTCGGCGCGGCGCAGCACGGGCTGGTTGACCCCGCGGTGGCCGAAGGTGAGCTTGTAGGTGTCGGCACCCAGCGCCTGGCCGAGCAGCTGCGAGCCGAGGCAGATCCCGAAGGTGGGGATCTCCCCGAGCAGCGCGTTCGTGGTGGCGATGCCGGTGGCCACGGTGCTGGGATCACCGGGGCCGTTGGAGAGGAACAGCCCGTCGGGCTCCAGTGCGCGGACCTCGTCGGCGGTGGTGGCGGAGGGCAGCACGTGGACCTCGACGCCCTGCTCGGCGAGGTAGCGGGTGATGGAACGCTTCATGCCGAAGTCGATGGCGGCCACACGGAACCGGCCTGTGCCCACCGCGGGGACCACGTAGGCCTGGGGGGTCGTCACCTCGCTGGCGAGCTCCAGGCCCACCATGCCCGGCGCCTGCTGCACGGTCTCGAGCAGCGCGTCGAGGTCGAGGACGTCGGTGGACAGCGCCGCGCGCATCGCCCCCCGCTCACGCAGGTGGCGGGTGAGGCGGCGGGTGTCCAGCCCCTCGATACCGACCACCCCGGCGTCGGTCAGGGCCGAGCGCAGGTCCTGTTCGGCGCGCCAGGAGGAGGGTCGGCGCGCCGCCTCCTTGACCACGAAGCCCGCGACCTGGATGCGGTCGGACTCCATGTCAGCGTCGTTGAGCCCGTAGTTGCCGACGTGGGGTGCGGTCATCGCCACGATCTGGCGGCGGTAGGAGGGATCGGTGAGCACCTCCTGGTAGCCGGCCATGCCGGTGTTGAACACCGCCTCACCCGTGACGGTCCCCGCGGCACCGATGGCGCGGCCGCGGAAGTGGGTGCCGTCCTCCAGGACCAGCAGCGCCGGGCCGGTGTGGGGCATGGGCGGCGCCCCACCCTCGTGGTGGGACGCTGCGCCGCCAGCGGATCCGGCGTTGCCGCCGGACGGGGGCCGTTCGTTCACGCGTGCTCCGTTCGCTGTCCGTGGTCCGCGGGGGCGGCCACCTGGCCGTCCCGCAGGGTGAACCGCCCGCGCAGCAGGGTGTGCACGGGCCGGCCGGTGAGCTCCCGGCCGTGGTAGGGGCTGTTGCGCGCCCGGCTGTGCAGCGCCGTCGCGTCGACGGTCCAACTCAGCTCAGGGTCGAGGACCACGAGGTTGGCGTCCTCCCCCTCGGCGATCCCGCGACCGTGCCCCCCGACGTCCCGCACCGCGGCGGGGCCCGTGGTGAACCGGGCGATCGCGGTGAGCGGATCGAGGCGGCCCGTGGCGATCATGGTGGTGTTGACCACGGCGAAGGCGGTCTCCAGCCCCAGCATGCCGCAGGGCGCGTGCTCCCACTCCTGGTCCTTGAACTCCGGGGCGTGGGGCGCATGGTCGGTGCCGACCACGTCCAGGGTGCCGTCGGCGAGGCCTGCCCGGACCGCCTCGACGTCGTCGCTGGTGCGCACCGGGGGGTTGACCTTCATGACCGCGTCGTAGTCGGCGACGAGGTCGTCGGTCAGCAGCAGGTGGTGCGGGGTCGCCTCCGCGGTGACCCGCACCCCGGAACGCTTGGCCTGGGCGATCAGCGCCACGGCACCGGCCGTGGTGACGTGGGGGACGTGGAGGCGTGCCCCCACCCCACCGGCGAGGATCAGGTCGCGGGCGAGCATGACCTCCTCGGCCTCGTGGGGCCAGCCAGCCAGCCCGAGCACCGAGGACATCGCGCCCTCGTTCATCTGCGCGCCGGCGGTGAGGTCCGGGTCCTCGGCGTGGTTGCAGATCACGACGTCGAAGGCCGTGGCGTACTGCAGCGCCCGGCGCATCACCAGGCTGTCGGCCAGGGGGATGCCGTCGTCGGAGAAGAAGTCCACCTTGGCGGCGCAGGCGTTGAGGGCACCGATCTCGGTGAGCTCCCTGCCCTCGAGGCCGCGGGTGATCGAGCCGACGGGGAAGACGTCCACCAGGGCGACCTCGCGACCGCGGCGCCAGACCAGCTCCGCGATCGCCGCGGTATCACACACCGGGTTGGTGTTGGCCATGGCGCACAGGGCGGTGTAGCCGCCCGCCGCGCCGGCCGCGGAGCCCGTCGCGATGTCCTCGGCGGCCTCTCCCCCGGGCTCGCGCAGGTGGGTGTGGAGGTCGACGAAGCCGGGCGCGATCCAGCGGCCCGTGCAGTCCACCACCTCGATGTCGGCGTCCCGGCCGGGGCGGGCCGAGCTGGCCGGAGCATCCCCGCCGTGGCCGGCCGAGGTGGCCGGCGCGTCCCCGCCGCCGGCCGCCGTCTCGTCCAGCCCCTCCAGCACCGCACGCGCGTCCGGCCCGACGGCCACGATCCTGCCCTCGGCGACGGCGACATCGAGGTGGTCGTCGGTCCCGCTGGCGGGGTCGAGCACCCGGCCGCCGGTGAGCAGGATCCGGCCACGACCGGTGACCGCCGGTGGGTGGATGCTCATCGTGCCTCCTCGGCGTCGCTGCCACCGCGTGCGGCGAGCAGCAGGTACAGACAGGCCATCCGCACGGCGATGCCGTTGGTGACCTGCTCGGTGATCACCGCGCGGTCGGAGTCGGCGACCTCACCACTGATCTCCACGCCACGGTTCATCGGGCCGGGGTGCATCACGATGGCCTGCTCACCGAGCAGTGCCAGACGGCGGGCGTCCATCCCCCACAGCCGGGAGTACTCGCGGCTGGAGGGGAAGAAGGCCCGGTGCATCCGCTCGCGCTGCACCCGCAGCAGGTAGACCACGTCGACGTCGGGCAGCACCTCGTCGAGGTCAGCGACGAGCTCCACGCCCCAGCCCTCCACCTGCGGGGGCAGCAGGGTGGGCGGTGCGACGACGCTGACCTTCGCGCCGAGGAGCGTGAGCGCCTGGACCTCGCTGCGGGCGACGCGGGAGTGCAGCAGGTCACCGACGATCACCACGTGCCGGCCCGCGAGGTCGCCGAGGTGGCGACGCATCGTGAACACGTCGAGCAGGGCCTGCGTGGGGTGCTGGTGCCAGCCGTCCCCGGCGTTGAGGATGGGGACGTCGAGGTAGCGGGCGAGCTGCAACGGCGCCCCCGAACTGCCCGAGCGCACCACCACGCAGTCCACGCCCATCGCATCGAGGGTCAGGGCGGTGTCCTTGAAGGACTCGCCCTTCGACACCGAGGAGCCCTTGGCGGAGAAGTTCAGCACCTCCGCGGACAGGCGCTTGGCGGCCAGGTCGAAGCTGATGCGGGTGCGGGTGGAGTCCTCGAGGAAGAGGTTGCACACCACCTTGCCGCGCAGGGTGGGCACGGTGTTGCGCTCGCGGGTGGCGATGGGCAGCAGCTGTTCCGCGGTGTCGAGGATGCGCACCACCTGCGCGGTGTCGAGGTCGTCGATGCCGAGGAGGTGGGGCATCGGCGCCGGCTCGGTCGCGATCGCGGTCATCGGGCGGCCTCCGGAGCGGCAGACGTGTGCGGGGACCGGGTCGTCATCGAGTGACCTCCGGGGCGGTGGCCGTTCGCGGGGACCGGGTCGTCATCGGTCCACCTCCTGGCCGCCGGGTTCGGCGACCACCGCGTCCTGGCCGTCGAGCTCCTCCACCAGCACCCTGATGCGGTCGCCGTAGGCCGTTGGCAGGTTCTTGCCCACGTGGTCCGCGCGGATCGGCAGCTCCCTGTGGCCCCGGTCGACCAGCACCACCAGCCGGATCCGTGCGGGCCGGCCGAGCTCGTTGAGCGCGTCGAGGGCGGCTCGGATCGTGCGGCCGGTGTAGAGCACGTCGTCGACGAGCACCACGGTGCGGCCCGCGACGTCGACGGGCACCTCGGTGGGGTGCAGCGACTTGGGCTGACGGCGACCGAGATCGTCGCGGTACAGGGTGGTGTCGAGGGCGCCGGTGGGAACCTCGGTGCCCTCGATCTCAGCGATCAGGGCAGCGAGCCGCTCGGCCAGCGGCAGGCCACGGGTCTGGATCCCGACGAGGACGAGGTCGTCGGCCCCGTGGTTGGCCTCGAGCAGCTCATGTGCGAGGCGTCGGAGCATCCGGGCCAGGTCGTCGGCCTCGAGGATGCGCGCAGGGCGGTTCATCAGGGCTCCTTCCCGGCCTCACGGGACCGGTCGTTAAAGGAGGTGCCGCGGTGCCGTCCGCCGCGGAGCAGGTGTGCTCGTGGGGGTTCGGGGCCGCTCGCGCGAGGACGCTAGCAGGCCGGCCGGTGGACGCTGGTCACCGCGGCCCACTGCCCGGACAGCGCGCGGGTAGCCCCAGCACAGGCCGTCGCTCCAGCCCGTGCTCCAGGCGGAGGCGGAGGTGGTGTGCAGGCTGCCCCGGACGGCGGCCGCCGGTCCTCAGCTCGCGTCGCGCTGCCCCGGACGGCGGCCGCCGGTCCTCAGCTCGCGTCGCGCTGCCCCGGATCGGCCGCCTGGTCGGGTGCGGGATCGTCGACCGCCGGGTCGTCGATGTCGCCGTCGCCCTCGCCGGCGGCCCCCTCGCGCACCGCGGGCTCCACGTCCACGGTCGGCTGCTCGAGCTCGGCCTCCACGTCCGCGGTCGGCTGCGGTTCCGCGTGCTCCGCAGGCTCCGCGTCCGGGGCCGCCTGCGCGCTGTCGGCCGGCTCGGCGTCCTGCTCGGACTGCGCTCCGGAAGGCCCCTGGCTCGCGAGCTGCCGCCGGATCGACTCCAGCACCCCGTTGACGAACCGCCCGGAGTCGTCGGTGGACATGCGCTTGGCGAGGCCGATGGCCTCGTCGAGCACCACCGCGGGCGGGGTCGGCTCGTACAGCAGCTCGTAGGTGGCCAGCCGCAGCACGTTGCGATCCACCACGGGCATCCGAGAGATGGCCCAGCGGCGCGCGAAGCTGGAGATCAGCGCCTCCACCTCGGTGCGGTGCTCCTCCACGCCCAGCACCAGGCTGCGCGTGAACCCGTCCAGGGGTGCCACCTCAGTGGCAGGGGCTGGATCGCTCCACCCGCTGGCGCCGACACCGGCCGGCTGGTCCGCTGCCGGGTCGTCGGACCACCGTTCGACCCGGCCGGGGACCCTCCTGCCGCTGCCCGGGCCCGCTGCCGGCAGTGCACCCGTGCCGCTGTCAGCGGGATCCGGGGCGCTGGCCGGCGACGTGTGCGGACCGGCACCGGGGTCAGGCAGGACCGGCTCATCCCCGCTGAGGACGTCGCGTTCGTCGAGCAGCGCCCGGGCGGCAGGGTCGTCGTCGAGGCGTGAGAGGGTCACCGACGGAGCGACCCCACGGATGTCTGCCTGGAACAGCACCCGCAGGGCGCGGTCGCGGGAGCGCGAGGGGTCGTCGGTGTCGGTCCGTCGGGCGGCGGCGGAGCGGCGTGCGGCGGCGGTGCGGCTCTGCCTGGCCATCAGGCGCGGGAGATGTAGCTACCGGAGCGCGTATCCACCTTCACCTTCTCGCCGGGCTCGATGAACAGCGGCACCTGGATCTCCTTGCCGGTCTCCAGGGTCGCCGGCTTCGTGGCGGAGGTGGCGGTGTTGCCCGCGAAGCCCGGATCGGTCTGGGTGATCTCGAGCTCCTTGGAGGCGGGCAGTTCGACGCCGAGGATCCGGCCCTCGTAGATCTGCACCGACAGCTCGTCACCCTCGAGGAGGTAGTCCGCCGCCTCGCCGATCGCCTCCGCGGGCGCGATCGACTGGTCGTAGGTCGCCGTGTCCATCAGCACGAAGTCGGTGCCCTCGCGGTAGAGGAACTGCAGGGTCGTGCGGGTGACGATGGCCTGGTCGACGTCCTCCCCGGCGCGGAAGGTGCGCTCGACGATCTTGCCCGTCTCGACCTCCTTGAGCTTGGTGCGGACCACCGCACCGCCCTTCCCGGGCTTGTGGTGGTTCCAGTCGACGACCTGCTGGAGCTTGCCGTCGAGCAGGAGCGTCATGCCGTTCTTGAGGTTGTTGGTCGAGACCACAGTGGGGACTCCAGGTCGGGGCCGTGCGGGTGGGCATCGGGGCCGTGGCGGCCGTGCGTCGGGGGCCTCGGCGGTGCGCTGGCGTGCATCCGTGACGGGACGGCTCGGACGTCATCGTCGGGTCCGTGGTGTCACAGGACCTGCAGCTCACGCGGCGTGTCGGTCAGGGCACGGGGCGGAGCCGGCGAGGTGACCACGAAGGTGTCCTCGATGCGGACGCCGCCGCGGCCCGGGAGGTAGATACCGGGTTCGACGGTCAGCGCCATGCCGTCCCGAAGGGTAGCAGCGGACCCACGGCCGACGGATGGGCCCTCGTGGATGCGTAGGCCGACACCGTGGCCCGTGCCGTGGAGGAAGGCGGCGCCGTAACCGGCGTCCGTGATCACCTGCCGGGCCGCGGCATCGACCTGTCCGCCGGTCACACCGTCGGCGACGGCGGCGATACCGGCAGCCTGCGCCTGCCGCACCACCTCGTGGACGGCCGTGAGCTCATCGTCGAGGTGGCCGATGGCCACGGTGCGGGTGTGGTCGGCGTGGTAGCCGTCCACCTCGGCGCCGCAGTCGATCGTGAGCAGGTCACCGGGCTGTAACCGGCGATCCGTCGGTTCGTGGTGGGGGATCGCCGCGTTGGGGCCACTGGCCACGATGGAGGGGAACGCCACCCCGTCGGCTCCGGCGTCGATGAAGGCACGCTCGAGGGTGATGGCGAGCTCACGCTCCGAGCGGTCGTGGACGACGACGTCATCGAACAGCCAGGCCAGCGTCTCCTGGGTGATCCGGCACGCCGCGGCCAGACGGGCGAGCTCGGCGTCGTCCTTGCACAGCCGTAGGGCCTCCACCACGCCCTTCGCATCCCCCACGCGCACACCGACGTCCTCCGCCCGCGCCGTGAGGTCGCGGCCCTGCTGCCAGGAGAGGTGCTCGGCTTCGACCAACAGGGACGCCGAGG
The DNA here is from genome assembly GCA_007117945.1 of Nitriliruptoraceae bacterium. GTDB lineage: Bacteria > Actinomycetota > Nitriliruptoria > Nitriliruptorales > Nitriliruptoraceae > T1Sed10-7. The sequence continues at coordinate 11,443 of SKTN01000043.1, forward strand.
GCGCCGCGGACAGGGTCGCGCCGAGGGGATCACGATCGAGGATGCGCTCCAGGTCCGGGCAGGAGCTCGCCGCACGCTCGTCGTAGCGGTGGTCGGTGATGAGGCGGTCGTCGGCCGCGTCGGCGGCGAGCAGCAGCTGACCGTTGGAGCCGGTGAACCCGGTGAGGTACCGCACGTTGACGGGATCGGTGACCAGCAGGTGGGTGGCAGCACGGTCGGCGAGCACTGCGCGGGCCCGATCGCGACGCGCAGCGTGGTCGTGGGGTGCTCGGTGCTGTGTGGTCACGTCGGCAGACCTTGGGCAGGGGTGGCTGGGTGGACGTCGGCGCGTGGTCCGCGCCACGGAAGCGTGCGTGTGCGTCGGCGCG
>SKTN01000213.1 GCA_007117945.1 Nitriliruptoraceae bacterium
CGAGGGCCGTCAGCCGCAGCGTGCCGGGAGTGGGTTGCCGAGTCTGAGCGTGTGGTCGGCTGCACCGTCCACGTTCGGGGCGGTGTCGGGGTCGTCGAGGAAGTCGGTGTCGGGTGTGATCTCGGCCGGGTCATGGATCTGCTCGACGTCCCAACGCGCACAGAACGAGGCCACGGGTGCACCCAGCCTGACGTGCGAGAACCTGTGCTCGGCGATCAGGTCGTCGTCGATGTTCGCCAGCGCCCGCGCGTGGCGGGCTGGCTCGCCCGTCGGTCTATCGTCTGCGGCACCGGCACCACTCGAGAAGGGCGACATGCGCAGCACTCGACAGGTCGTTGTGCTCGATGCCGCTGACAGGGCCGCGGTGACCACGTTCTGGGCGCGGGTGCTCGGAGGTGCTGTCGTCGAAGACGATGACTGGCACCCGGACATCCCTTCTGTCTGTGCTGGGTGGTGGGGCCCTGATCCGCCCTGAGAGGAGGTGCGGGGTGTGACGCGGCTCGAACTCGCGCGTGCGGGGATCCTCGGTCACCGCCGACGGATCGGCCTGCTGGACCGTCGCGAGGCGTGGACCGACGATGCGGTGCGCCGAGCGGCATGGGCCGGGCTCACCGACAGCATGCCGCGGGCGGCGCTGCTGTCCCTGCACGCACGACTGGAGGACGTCACCGAGGATGCCTGGCAGGACGACACGTTCGTGCAGATCTGGGGGCCGCGGTCCAGCGTGTACGTGGTGTGCGCCGCCGACGTCGCCGTGTTCACCCGTGGCCGTCTCCCGGCTGACGGGACGGCTCGAGCACGAGCGGACGACATCGCGTCACGGCTCGCCGTCCTCCTCGACGGTGGGAGTGGCGACGTCCGAGAGGTAGGGGCGACGCTCTCCATCCACCACAACGCCATCCGCTACGCCGCCCCCACCGGGACCCTCCGGATCCACTGGGACGGCGCACGGCAGCCCGTGGTCTGGTCGGTCGAGGCACCGGACACGGACGACGACGAGATGCGCCGCGAGCTCGCACGTCGCCACCTGCAGATGGCCGGCCCTTCGACCCCGGCGTCCTACGGCAGGTGGGCCGGCCTGCGGTCGGGTCTCGCGGAGGCGGTGTTCGACCAGCTCGCCGACGAGCTCGCCCCGGTCACGACGCCGGTAGGTGACGGCTGGATCCTGGCAGCGGACGAGCCATCGTTCCGCTCGCCGCCGGGTCCACCAGCGTCTGCCCGACTGCTGCCCAGCGGCGACGCGTACTGGCTGTGCTGGGGAGCAGACCGCGACCTGCTCGTGGACAACGCCGACCACCGTGACACGCTCTGGACGTCCCGAGTGTGGCCGGGCGCCGTGATGGTGGACGGGGAGCTCATCGGCACATGGCGCCGACGTCACCATGCGGTCGTGATCCAGCCGTGGCATGACCTGACTGTCGCCGCACGCGATGCTGTCGCAGCAGAGGCGCTGTCCTTCCCACTGCCGGACCTCGACCACAAGGTCGAGGTGTCGTGGTCACCAACGGCATGACGGCGATGACGACACGGTGACGCAGGACCTCCACGCAGCACACCGCGCTGCCGCATCGTCGCGCGGTCGCCACGCTGCCAGCTGCCCATGGGCGGCGCGAACGGTGCGTTCCCCCGCGCGAGATCACGGCTCGCGAGCGGCGCGGCGGCTGCCACCGAGTGCGGTCCTCCGCCGCGGGGACCACCCGAAGTCCGTTGAGCGCTCCGAAGCGCAAGCGTCATCTCGGCCTCTCGGCTGCCATCTCGTCCAGCACATGTGCGATGCCGGGTGGATCGAACAGTTGCGGGTCGTGCGGAGTAGACAGTGCACGGAAGGCCCATCCCTCGGCCTGAGCTCGAGCCGCGTGGCCTTCGATCGGATCTCCGCTGCCGAGGTCGATGGTTCCGCCAGTGCAGCGAGCGAAGCCCCGGAGAACGCGGTCGATCGCGCCAGAGAGTCGCACCGGTGCAGTGAACGTGGCCACCGGCTGGGGCCGCATACGCGCCACGTACCGAGATCGCCGCTCGTCGTCGATCAGGCCCTCGGGTGGCACGACCTCGTCGAGGACCGGAACCCACCCGTGGCCACGTTCGTCAGCGACAGACCGGACAACCTCGCCAACCTCGGGCAACCTATCGACAACGGATCGCCCGTCCTCCGGGAGCTCGGCGTCGATGGAGACCACGAGGCCAACGCTGTGGGCGGCGCGATCCGCCGCCCCGGTCACCACTATGCCGCTGTAGCTGTGGCCGGTCAGCACCACATCTTCCAGCTCCTCGAACTCCAGCACCGAGACGATGTCGTGGATATGGGTTGCAAGGCGCACCTCGGGTCCGAGGTGGTGGCGCTCCCCCATCCCGGTCAGCGTGGGGGTGAAGACCTCATGGCCGCGACCACGTAGTTCACGCGCCACATCGGTCCACTCCCAGCGGCCACCAAGGCCCCCGTGAACGGGCACGAATGTCGCCATCGGTTCTGGCCCCCCCGATGACGTGTGCACCATCGCAGCACACGTTGCTGCCGCATCAGGCACCCGAACACAGGAGGGGAGCCGTGTCGCGGTTCCAACAAGGTTCCGCGGGGCCCGATCGTCCGACGCTACGACACGTGGACATGCTTCCTCCCTGCGCACCCCAGAGCCGCCATCAGACCCAGGGTGGATCCAACGCTGCGACCGGGTGCCGCCCGCGGTGAGGACCCGAAGGACCGTGCCCGCAGATGGGCCTCCGCCCGCGCTGGCGCTCCCAGGATCGGGATGCCGTCGACGACGGGGTCGTGTGCGCCCGGCCGCCAACGAGCGGACGATCGACGGCGGTTCCGTCGAGCGCTAGGCGATGGTCGAGTGACGATCCGAGCTTCTGCGCGACGCGGATCGACGCATGGTTGTCGGGCTGGATCAGGGGGATGAGCCGATCCACCTCGAGCGTCTCCCACACCCAGGTGGCGGCGAGCGTGGCAGCCTCGGTGGCCAGCCCCTGTCCCCACCGGGATCGATCGAGCAGCCACCCGAGTTCGGTTCCCGGCCAGCCCTCCGGGTGATACAGGCCGACCCGTCCGAGCACCTCGCCGGTGGCGCGGTCGGTGACGGCCCACATGCCGTAGCCGCGCAGCTCCCAGTGCCCGAGCAGGTGGGCAAGGGCGTGCCAGGCACGATCCGGCGGCATGGTCGAGCCGTCGCCGATATGGCGCATCGTGATGGGTCCGC
>SKTN01000354.1 GCA_007117945.1 Nitriliruptoraceae bacterium
CCTCCTCGGCGGCGCGCAGGGCGGCCTCGGCACGGGTCGCCCGCGCGTCGGCGCCCTCGGCCCGGCGCTGCCAGGAGTCCCGCTCCTCGCGCAGGCTGCGGGCACGGGTACGGGCCCGTTCGAGGTCGGCGCGCAGCTGCGCCTCCACCTCGCTATCGGTGCCCGCGCCCGCCGGGTCCTGCTCGGGGGTCGCGACCACCTGCGCACGCACCGATCCGGGGAGCTGGGCGAGGATCGCCGTCCACAGCCCCTGCTCGCCCACCAGGGCCGCGACGACCGCCGCACGCCCCTCCCCGGCCACCAGGCGTCCCATCGGTGTGTCACGGACCCGGGCCAGTTCCGGGGCGAGGTCGCTGCGGGCGCGCAGCTCGGCCCGGGTCGCGGTCAGCACGCTCGCCCAGTCGTCGCTGGACAGTGCCGCCAGGGTGGCCGGATCCGGCGGCTGCCGGGGGGCGTGCGCTGCGGGGTCGCTCACGACCCGGTCACCTCCCGCCGGGGTCCGGTGGGGGGTCCGGGGGCGGGCTCGACGCGCACGGTGTCGGCGCGTGCGCACCAGCGGCAGCTCACGGACTCCACGTGGGCGGCGAGGACCTCCTCCTCGTCCACCACTCCCGCGCCGCCGAGGTCGAAGTGCAGGTACCGCCGGGTGCGGGCGCTGGTGACCACGTCGAAGCGGGTCACGTTGCCGCAGCCGTCGCAGCGGTAGCGGTACCCCTCGCGCAGGGGCTCGCCGAGCTCCGAGGCCGCGGCGCCGGCCGGACGCGTGCCGTCAGCCACGGGTGATCCCCTCCAGGGAGGGCTCCTGGCCGGCCACCACGGGGAAGCCGCCCACATCGAGCTCGTCGCAGGCCGCCCCTCGGTCGAGGGCGGCCAGCAGCTCCCGGCAGCGCGCAACGGCCTGCGCCACGGCGATGCCGCGGTGCCCGTCGGGGTAGCCGCTCAGCCGGTCGCCGGCACGCGCGAGCAGGGACCGGGCACCCGAGGGGTTCTCCCGCTGGAGGTGGACACCGGCCACCGCGATCTGGATCACGCCCTGCCACAGGTCCGCATCCGCCTCCGGCGCGGCGTGCCAGACGTCCTCGAGGCACTCGTGGGCCTCGAAGAAGCGCTGCTGCGCCCACAGCGAGCGACCGAGCGCGAGCGCCTCCTCGGGTCCCGCGGGCGCGTGCTCCTCGATCAGGGGCACCCCCGTGGTGCCGTAGGGCAGGGGCCGTCCGGTGCGGTCGCGGGGGCGGGCCTGCTCCGGGCGACCGTCATCGCGGCGGTCCCGGGCGACCTCACCGGTCGGGTCGACGTCGGGTTCGGCGCTCTCGGACACGGGGACCCCCTCGTCGCGGCGGACGGCTCCAGGATGGCTGCGGCACGGCGCAGGGTAACGGCGAGGCGTACGCTGGCCGGCGTGCCTGAGCTCCCCGAGGTCGAGTCCGTCCGCCGCCAGCTCGCGCCCTGGCTGACGGGGCGGCGGGTCGAGGCCGTGTGGTGGGACCCCCACCCCCACGCGCGGTTCCACGCCGTCGACCGCCTCACGGGTCGTCGGCTCACCGCGGTCACCCGGCGGGGCAAGTTCCTGCTGCTGCCCCTCGATCCCACCGCCGACGGCACCCATCTCGAGCTGGTGCTGCACCTGGGTATGACCGGTTCGCTCAGGGTCGGCCCGGACCAGCGCCCGGACGGCGCAGCGGCGGCCCCGCTGTCCCACGTCCGCGCCCGGCTCGACCTCGACGACGGCTCCGTGCTCGCCTTCCGTGATCCACGTCGGTTCGGGCGGTTGTCGGTGGTGGAGGCCGGCCGCTACGCCGAGGTGGTGCCGACCCTGGCACGGCTGGGTCCCGAGCCGCTCTCGGCGGACTTCACGCCCGAGGTGCTGGCCGCGGGCCTGGCCGCCAGCCGCGCGCCCGTGAAGGCCCGCCTCCTCGACCAGCGCCTGGTCGCGGGCGTCGGCAACATCTACGCCGACGAGGCCCTGTGGCGGGCCCGCATCCACCCCGCGTCACGGCGCGTGGGAGCCGGCCGTGCCGCGGTGCTGCACGCGGCCCTGGTCGCGGTCCTCGCGGCGGCGATCGCACGGGAAGGCACCACCTTCCGTGACTACCAGATGGTCAACGGCCAGAGCGGACGGTACGCCGACCACCTCGATGCCTACGGGCAGCACGGCCGTCCCTGCCGCCGCTGCGGCACGACGCTGCGCCGCACCGTGGTCGCCCAGCGCGGCACGAGCTACTGCCCCCGCTGCCAGCGGGTGTGAGGCCGCTCAGGGACCCGGCGACGGCAGCGCCTTGAGGCCACCGGCCACCAGCGCCTCGGCGAAGGCAGCGGCCTGCGCAGGGTCATCGACGCGCACGTACATGGGCGGGAAGCTGAAGTAGGACAGGATCAGGCGCACGACCACCTCCGCCGCCGCGGCCGGGTCCACCCGGCGTAGCTCACCACTGGCCACCCCGGCAGCGATCACCCCGGAGAACAGCTCCAGGCCCCGCTGGACCAGGGGACCCCCACCGGCGGTGATGCGCGGCAGCAGGATGCCCGGTTCCTCGTCGCGCCCCTTGGTCAGCACGGGGTGCTCGACGAAGAAGCGCACGCCGGCGAGGAAGGCCCCCTCCACCTCGCCGGCAGCGGAGTCGTGCCCCCGCCGCCCCCGCTCCAGGGCGCGCACGAACCGCTCGGACTCGCGCTCGAGCAGCGCGTCGATCACGGCGTCCTTGTTGCCGAAGTGCCGGTAGAGGGTCGCCTTCCCGGCGCGGGCCTCACGGGCGATGTCCTCCATCGTGGTCTTGCGGATGCCCACGGCCACGAACCGACGGGCCGCAGCGGCCAGCAGGTCCTCACGTCGATCGCTGCGGGGGCTCCCCTGCGCCATCCTGATCCCTCCTGCTGGCTGACGGTCCCGCCGCCGCGGCGGACGGGGTCACCCCGTCCACACGTCCGGTGGCGCTCCGCGCGCCAGTGGCCGACAGTGTCCACGACGCGAGGGAGCCAACCGCGCCCTCCTCCACGACCACCACCGCCCGCACCACGCCTACCGGCCGAGCCGGCCGCACCTGCCGGACCGGGCACCTGCCCGACGCCACCGGCGCGACCACAACGGAACGCTAGTCCGTCCTGCGTTCCTTCCGCTCAGCCCCCCTGCGGTGCTGCTCACGCCCACGCGCACCCTGAACCGGAGCCAACGTGTCCTCGATGCCTGCCCTGCACGACCTGCTTCCCACCGGTACCTGGCAGCAGGACGCCGCCTGCCGCGACGCGGAGCCCGACCTGTTCTTCTCGACCGCCGAGGCCGATCGGGCCGAGGCGATGGAGCTGTGCGGCACCTGCCCCGTCCGGCTCGAGTGCCTCGAGCACGCCCTCGAGACCCGGGAGGCCTACGGCATCTGGGGTGGCACCGACGAGCAGGAGCGCAAGCGACTGCTGCGTCGGCGCCGGCGCGCCGCCTGACCGCGGTCGCACGACGTCATAGGCCCGTGGTACAAGGTGCGACGAACGCACGTTCGCCGCACCTGAGGATGCCACGGTGGCCCCACCTGCAACGACCACCCCGCGTGCCGCCGTCCGCGCGCCGGCCGCGGCCGCGCCACCACACCAGCTGGGTTTCGAGGACCTCGGGACCCCGCTGATCGAGACGGTGTTCGTGGTCCTCGACCTGGAGACCACCGGGCTGGACCCGGCAGGTGACCGGATCACCGAGGTCGGCGCCGTCAAGGTCCGCGGCGGTGAGGTCCTCGGGGAGCTGCGGACCTTCGTGCACCCCGGCCGGCCGATCCCGGCACGCATCACGGCCGTGACCGGCATCACCGATGCCATGGTGGCGGACGCGCCGGGGGCGGAGGCGGTGCTCGACCACGTCCTCGGCTTCCTCGCGGGCGCGGTGTTCGTGGCCCACAACGCCGCCTTCGACCTCGCCTTCCTGCGTGCCGCGGCCACCGCGCACCACCGACCCCGGCCCGACCCGGTGGTGGTGGACACCGCCCGGCTCTCCCGCCGGCTGCTCGCCGACGAGGTCCGCGACCACCGCCTCGCGACCGTCGCACGCCACCTCAAGGCCCGCACGGCGCCGGCCCACCGCGCCCTGGCGGATGCACGGGCCACCGTCGACGTGCTGCACGGCCTGCTCGAGCGTGCCGGCAGCCTCGGTGCCACGACGGTGGAGGACCTGGTCGAGCTCGCCCGCAGCCGGTCGCACCGCGCCTACCGGCGTCGCGACCTGGTGGCCGACGCCCCGCGGACCTGTGGTGTCTACCGCTTCCTGGACGCCGACGGCCGGACCCTCTACGTCGGCAAGGCCACGGACCTGCGCGGGCGCCTGCGGACCTACTTCGGCCAGGACCCCCGGCGTCGCATGGCCGACATGGTGCGTGAGACTGCCCGGGTCACCTGGCAGGTCACGCCGACCCTGCTCGCTGCGGAGGTCGCGGAGCTCCGGGCGATCCAGGCGGAGCAGCCCCGCTTCAACCGCCGCTCCCGACGCCAGGTCACCGCCCGGTGGGTGGCCTGTACCCGTGAGCCCTTCCCCCGGCTGGTGGTCACCCGGGCCCCGGGAGCGGGCCACCTCGGTGCCATCGGACCCTTCAGGGACGCCGCCACCGCGCGGCAGCTGTGCGAGGCGATCGAGGAGCTCTACCCCATCCGCTCCTGCACCACCCGGCTCCGCCTGCGCCAGGACCACCCCGCGTGCGTGCTCAAGGACCTCGGACGGTGCGGTGCCCCCTGCGACGGCAGCCAGGACCGGGCCAGCTACGCCCGCGACATCGAGGAGGTGCTGGCCCTGGCCGGCGATCCGAGCCCGCTGCTGCACCGGTCGGCGGCGCGGATGGCGGCCCAGGCGGCCGCGGGCCACTACGAGCGTGCCCGGGAGCTGCGCGACCGTTCCCACCTGCTGGCACGTGCCCTGTCCGCACAGCGGGTGCACCGGTGGCTCACCGCCACGGCCAGCCTGGAGCTCGCACGTCCCGTCCCCAGGGGCACCGAGGTGGTACGGCTGGACCACGGCGCGCTGGTCGCCGCCGAGCTGGTCCCCGCCGGCGGTGGGGCGTCGGCGCTGGTCGGCTCGACCCTGACCCTGGAGCCCGCCTCCACCGACCCCAGCTACGCGGAGCTCGAGCTCGTGCGGAGCTGGATCGCGGGCGAGGGGGTCAGGATCCGCACCACATCGACACCCGTGTCCAGCCCCGTTGCGGGCGGCAAGGCCCTGGCGACCCACCTGGCGGCCGCCCGGCGCACCGATCAGCTCGTGCGCCGGGACCGCCAGGCGCTGGCCGGCAGCAAGGTCCGTCGGCGCGGTGGGGGCGAACCGCCCGGCGGTGGCGACACCGCCACGGGCGGCGGCGGGGTCGGCGACGCGTGAGCTGCCCGCCACCCCACCGGCGTCCTCACGCCACGGGCGCGCCGTCGGGCAGGGGGGCGTCGGGCGCCAGCAGGTGGACGGTGCCCTCGGGTGTGAGACCACCGAGCAGGAGGAACTGGCTCTCGAACCCCGCGATCCGACGGCTCCCCAGGTTGATGGCGCCCACGACCTGGCGGCCGCGGAGGGCATCGGGGTCGTAGTTCGTGATCTTCGCGCTCGTGCGCAGCACCCCGACGACCGGCCCGAAGTCGACGCTGACCTGGTAGGCGGGATCACGTGCCGCGGGGAAGGGCGCCACGTCCGTGACGGTGCCGATGCGCAGATCCAGGGCGGCGAGGTGCGCCGCGGTCACCTGCTGGCGCACCTCCAGGCCCTCCGGGGCGTAGGGACGGCCCTCGGGGTCGATGCGGTGGCGCGGCTCAGCCACGGCCACCACCGGCGGCCAGGGCACGGGTGGTCTCGACCCAGCGCTCCTTGAGCGCCGATGCCGCACCGGAGGCGAGCACCTCCCGGGCCCGCGTGAGGCCCGCCGCCAGATCGGGGACCGCGTCGGCGGCGAGCAGGCCCGCGGCGGCGTTGAGCGCGACGATGTCGGCCGCGGGGCCCGGCGCACCTGCGAGCACGGCGTCGGCGATGGCGACGTTGGTGGCGACGTCGCCACCCTGCAGGTCGGTCGGCTGGGCCGGCGCCAGCCCGAGCTCCGCCGGATCGAACCGTGTGGAGGTGACCTGCCCGTCGCGGACCTCCCACAGCTGGCTCGGCCCGGTGGTGGTGAGCTCATCGAGGCCGTCCTCGCCGCGGAACACCAGGGCGTGGCGGCGACCGAGCCGGGCCAGGGCCTCGGCCATCACCGGGGCGAGGCGGGCATCGGCCACCCCGACGGCCTGGAAGGGCACCTGCGCCGGGTTGGACAGGGGACCGAGCACGTTGAAGACGGTGCGGATGCCGAGCTGGAGGCGGACCGGCGCCACGTGGCGCATCGCCGGGTGGAAGGACCGGGCGTAGAGGAAGGTGATGCCCAGTTCCGCGAGGCTGGCGGCGACGGCCGCGGGGGGCAGCTCGATCGCCACACCCCACGCCTCGAGCAGGTCGGCGCTCCCGCAGCGTGAGGAGGCGGCCCGGTTCCCGTGCTTGGCCACGGGCACACCGGCCGCCGCGACCACCACCGACGCGACGGTGGAGATGTTGAAGGTCCCGGCGCCGTCGCCGCCCGTGCCGACGATGTCGACCAGCGCCTCCCGGGCGGGTGCCGCCAGCTCCAGGGGGACGGCCTCGGCCTGCATCGCGCGGACGAAGCCGGCGATCTCCGCGGCCGCCTCCCCCTTGGCGCGCAGGGCGACCAACAGGCCCGCGACCTGGGAGGACTCCGCGTCACCGCGCATCAGCGTGCCCATGAGGGCGGCGGCGACGTCCTCGTCGAGGTCCTCACCTGCCAGCAGGTGCGTGAGCAGGCTCGGCCAGTGCACCTCGTTCACCGCGTCCTCCTCGGGCGTGCACCGCGGTCCCGGACGGACCGCACAGCGGGATCAGTCGCGGTCGCGCAGCGCCGTCGCCACCTGGGCGGCCGCCGAGCCCTTGTCGCCGTAGGGCGCGAGGGGCGCACCCTCCAGGGCCGTGACCCGACGTGCCAGGACGAAGGGGTCCACGGGCTTGAGCAGCAGCTCGTTGGCACCTGCCCACCGCCCCAGCCAGAGGTCCTGCTCCCGTGACGCGAGCACCAGGGAGGGTGTGGCCGCGAACTGGCCGAGGTCCGCCCGGGCCCGCAGGTCGTAGAGCACCGCGTACCCGCCCCGGGGCTGCAGGTCACCGTCCATCACGAGCAGGTCGTAGGTGGCGCCGTCCTCCAGCAGCCGCCGACGCGCCTGCTCGGCGCTGTCGGCCTCCTCCACCTCGATGTCGGGGCGCAACGCGAGCGCGCTCGTCGCACGCTGCCGCTCCTTGGCATCTTCGGACACGACCAGGACCCGCACGAGGTGACCTCCAGGGAGGGGTTCCGCGGTCGCCTACGGTAGCCGCTGCGCCCGCACCGGCGCCGTCGCCCGCAGCGCACCCTCCACCCGGTCGGCGACGTCCGCCGTGGCGTACCCTTGGGTCCTGGGTGACACCCCGAGCGTGAGGAGGCCGCGGTGGGCGACGAGCGGCCACGGACCCCCGATACCGGTACCGGCACCGCGATCGGACGGTGCATCCTGGTCCCGGTCGCCAACCCCGCCTCGGTCCGCCCCCTGTTGGAGCTCGCCGCCGGCCTGGTCGACGTCGACGGCCGCATCGAGCTGCTCACGGTCCTGTCGCCCGACGTCGGCGCGGACGCCCACGCCGACGCCTGGCAGGGCATGGCCTCCGCGGAGGCCCTGGCCGCCAGCCTCGGGGTGGAGGCCCACGGCGAGGTGCGCACCCACCCGGCCCTCGGCGACGCCGTCGTGGCCGCCGTACGCGAACGCGGGGCGTCCCTGGTGCTGATGGGCTGGCGCGGTGCCAGCTCCACCACCGACGTCTTCGGCCGGCTGATCGACCACGTGGTCGGCCGCTCGGCTGCGCCCCTGGCCGTGGTGCGCCTCGGCGCCGTCGACCACGAACGCGTGGTGCTGCCGGTCTCCGCGGACCACCTCCTGCCGGGAGGCTCGGGGGGGCTGCAGCTGGCCGTCGATCTGGCCCGACGCCTCGGCGCGGGCACGCCGCGCCCCACCACGGTGCTCAGGACCGGGACCAGCGAGCTGGAGCTCCCGCCCGACCTCACCCGCGTCGCCGACCGGGTGCACCACGATCCACGGCGCACCCATCAGGCCGTCGCCGCCCTGGCCCATCCCAGCGACCTGATCGTGGCCGCCGTCGCACCGACGGTCTCCGGGCTGCGGGCGGCCACCACCCACCTCGCCTGGGCGGCGCCCGACGCCACGTTGCTGGTCGCCATCGACGTCGGCCCACGGGGTGAGCGCTCCCTGGCCGAGGCCGTCGCTGGCGCGGGACGCCCCGCTCCCCCGGCGCAACCGCGCACGGGCGCGGCCAGAGCGACACGGATCGTGGTCACCGTCCGACTCCCCGAGGACCACGACCTCACGCCCCGGGAGGTGGAGCGCGTCCTGGCCCGCTGTGGCCGTACGGACCACCTGATGGCGTGGTGGCCGGCCGGCGACACCGAGCCCCGGGTGCGGGTCAACGTGGAGCTCGCGGCCCGCGATCCGGACCGCGCGCTGGCACGGGTGATGTCCACGGTCGACGCCGCCGCCGAGCTCGCGGGTGCGGAGATCAGCTACGAGATCGAGCACCTGCCCGAGGGCAGCAGCCCGGACGGTGCCGTGGGGGTGTCCGAGGGTGATCTCAGCGTGCTGGCCCACGAGCCGGGCGAGCAGGCCACGACGCGACGCGGCGGCGGACCACCGTGAGTGATGCCACCTCCGGGACGACCGTCCACCACGTCGACGCGCGGGGGCTGCACTGTCCCCTGCCCGTGCAGGAGCTGTCGCGCGCGATCGCCGCAGCGGAGATCGGCGCCCTGGTCGAGCTCACGGCCACCGATCCCACGGCACGCATCGACGTGCCCGTGTGGTGCCGGCTGCAGCGCCACCGCCTGCGACGGATCACCGAGGTGGAGGGTGGCTGGCGGTTCCGGGTCGAGCGTGCGCGCTGAGCCCGCACCGTCCCGCACCGCGGATCCGGCGGCTGCGGCGGGGCCCCCGCCCTAGCCCTCGACGGCCGTGAGCACCTCGGCGATGTCCGCCGCGACCACCGCTGGCACCCGGCCGCCGTCCAGCGCCAGGTAGGCCCGCAGCCCCTCGGTGTCGACGTACAACCGGCCCGCCAGCCACAGGGGCTGCACCGCACCGCCGACCAGGTCCGCCCCGGCGCACACCGCCGCTTCCGGTGGCAGTTCCAGCACTGCCCGCACGACGCCGGGTTCGCGCCCCAGCGGCACCGCGGGGAGCGCTCCGCCCGTGGCCCAACGCGCAGCCAGGGTGTCCCACACCTGCTCGTAGCACTCCCAGGCGGCCTGGCTGCCCAGCGCCTCGAGGTCCGCGCCCGTCTCGTCCCTGATCGCCGCGAGGACCAGGGCGTGGACGGTCTCGGTGAGCTCCCCGCGGACCTGCTCCGGGGCGGCGAACACCCGCACCAGCCAACCCCGTCGACCGACGGTGGCACCCTCGATCCGTGCCACCACCGCGTCACGCACCCCGGGGCTCCACACCTCACGCAGGATGCCGTCCCATCCCGAGGTGTCGTCCATCCGTCCGTGCTCCCGTCCGCGACGCCTGGCACGCTAGCGACCACCTGCCCGCAGCCCCTCCCCCAACGTCGGCACCACCCCGGAGCCACCGTGTCCAGGACCACACCCCGCCGCCGGGCCCCCGCGGCCCTGCTCCTCGCCCTGGCGGCGTGGGTGGCAACCGCCGCACCGGCCCACGCCCACGCCGCGGGTGAGCTGCCCCACGCCCGGCTCAGCGCCGAGGGCGACACCGTCACGGTGCACTGGACGGGAGCAGCCGACGACGCCGCCGACATGGTGGTCGCCGCGGGCCTGTGGGACGAGGAGGTGTTCCTGGCCTATCTCGACGTGCTCTTCGGCGGCGATGAGGCGCTGCTGCCCGATGCGGAGGAGATCGCGGCCGTCAGCAGCGACCCGCAGCTCGCCGCCTACCTCGAGGAGCGGGTCACGATCCGCCAGGACGGCCAGGAGTGCGCCTCCCGGGCGGCACCCGCCGAGGACTTCCTCGCCGACGGGGCCACCATCACCTTCACCTGCCCCGAGCCCGTCGCCGAGGCCGAGGTGGAGATCACCCTCCTCCACGACCGCGATCCGGCCTACCGCACCTTCAGCGTGGACGGCACCGCGCAGTACGCCGTGCACACCGCGGCGCAGCCCGCCCACCCCTGGGACTTCACCCTCGCCCAGGAGGCCGAGGGTGGGGTGGCCGTCACCGCCCTGCTGGCCGGCGCCGGCGTCGTGCTGGTGGGTGCGACCCTGGCCCTGACACGACTGTGGCGGACACCGGGCGGGCAGGCCCCGGCGAAGCGACGCCGGTGAGCCCGCTCCCTCCGTGGACCGGCGCAGCGAGTTGGCTGCCCTTCGGCGATGACGTGGCCCTGGAGGCGGGCCTGCTCGAACTGGTGGACCGGCTGGCCGAGGGCACCCTGCTGCCCGTGGTCGGCGTGCTGCTGGCCGCCGGCATCGGCGCCCTCCACGCCCTGGGGCCGGGTCACGGCAAGCTGCTGATCGGCGGGTACCTGCTCGCCGGCCGCGGTCGTGCCCGTGACGCCCTCGCCCTCGGGGTCCTGGTGGCAGCGATGCACACCGTGTCCGTGCTGGTGCTCGCCAGCCTCCTGGCGGCCACCCAGCAGGCGGGGACCTCCCTGGTCGCGGAGACCGTGACCCGCCTGATCGCCGCAGCGAGCGTGACGGCGCTCGGGGTGGTGCTCGTCACCCGGGAGCTGCGCCGTCGGCGGCGCGCCCCCGACCACGTGCACGCCCACGACGACGCCGGGGCAGGTCACACCCACCTCCCACCGGCGGACCTCGCACCCCTGTCCCGCGCCGGCATCGCCGCGGTGGCGAGCACGGGGGGGCTGCTGCCGAGCCCCGCGGCCGTGCTCGTGCTGTTGACGCTGCTGGCGCTGGGCAGGCCGGTGCTCGGCATGGTGCTGGTGCTGGCCTTCGGCCTGGGCCTGGCCGCGACCCTGGCGGGTCTCGGCCTGCTGGTGCTGTCGGGGCGCACCGCCCTGGACCGCGCCACCACCACCCCGCGGGTGCAGCGGCTGCGCGCCGTGCTGCCCCTGGCCAGCGGCGCCGCGATCACCCTCGGCGGGCTGGTGCTGCTGGCCGCGGTGCTGCTGCCCTGACCCGGGCCGGGCTCAGAAGGTCGCGCTGTCCCCGCAGGCGCAGGAGCCGCTGGAGTTGGGGTTCTCGATGGAGAAGCCCGAGGCTTCCAGGGACTCCTTCCAATCGATCACCGACCCACCGAGGTAGGGGGAGGACATCCGGTCGACCCGGATCGTGATGCCGTGCTGGGTCTCCTCGAGGTCACCGTCGAGCTGGCGGTCGTCGAAGAACAGCGCGTAGCGGAACCCGGCGCAACCACCCGCCTGCACGGCGACGCGCAGGGCGATGTCGTCGATGTCCGGCTGGTCGGAGAGGAAGCTGCGGACCTTGTCCGCCGCGGTCTCCGTCAGCGTGATGCCGGACGCGGTGTCGGTGCTGGTGTCCACGGTGGTGTCGGCGCTCACGGGGGCTCCTCAGGGTCGCTGCGTCGGGTGCCGGCCGCAGGCTGGACGGGCACCGCTTCGTGGCGCTGGCAGTGTAGCGGCCACCTCCGGTCCGCCGCGGGGGGGCGTGACGCGGCAGCGCGGCCCGGGGTGCGGGTGGGCAGCGCGCGGGCGGGCTGCTGCTGCTCGGGGTGGTGCTGACCGCCTGACCCCGGTGGGGCTCAGAA
>SKTN01000201.1 GCA_007117945.1 Nitriliruptoraceae bacterium
ACGTACCACCGCTTGACGTCGGCCTCCTCGGCATCGACGTAGATCGAGAAGTCGAAGAAGTCCGACACGAACACCCGGTCGTCGCGGGTCGTCCCGGTCTGGAGGACGTTCAGCCCCTCGACGATCAGGATGTCGGGCTGCCGGACGACGACGTGCTCGTCGGGGAGCACGTCGTAGCGCAGGTGGGAGTAGGCGGGAGCGTGGACCTCGGGTACGCCTGACTTGACCTGCCCGACGAAGCGGACCAGGGCGGCCGTGTCGTAGGACTCGGGGAACCCCTTGCGCTCGAGCAGGCCACGCCGCTCGAGCTCCGCGTTCGGGTACAGGAAGCCGTCGGTGGTGACGAGTGTCACCTCGGGGTGGTCGGGCCAGCGCGACAGCAGTGCCTGGAGGATGCGCGAGGTGGTGGACTTGCCCACCGCCACCGACCCGGCGATCCCGATCACGAAGGGGACCTTCGCGGCGAGCGAACCGAGGAAGGTGTCGGTGGCCCGGTGCAGGTCCTGGGTCGCCGCGACGTAGAGGTTCAGCAGCCGGGACAGGGGCAGGTAGACGTCGGCGACCTCCTCCAGGGAGATGGCCTCGTTGATGCCGCGGAGCCGCTCGAGGTCCTCCTCGGTGAGCGACAAGGGCGTCGCCGAGGCGAGCGCGGCCCAGTCGCTGCGGCGCAGCGCCACCCACGGTGACGGGTCGAGGTGCTGCAAGATGCGCCTCGCGTGCTCGGATGGGCGGACAGCGCGCAGACTAACGTGCCTGTGACAGGGATCGGGATCTGCCGCCTGGTGCCGCGCCTGTCGGTGGTGCGGACACAGGCCGCGGGCGCGCCGGCGGCCCTCGCCACCTGCCCCACCGGGACCCGTCACCCGCCTGCCTCGGCGGATCGCACCGTCATAGGCGACACTGGTCCGACGGTCGCGACCGGTCAGCACCGACGGCGAACCGCCGCCCGCCACGATCCCACCAGGAGCTCCACCGACCGTGACACCCACCGAGCGCCAGCTCCTCCTGCAGCGCCTCGTCGCTGCCGCCCTGGTGGTGCTGGTGGTGCCGGTCTTCATCGCGCTCGCGGCCGTCGCCGACGAGCAGCCGATCCGCGCGGGGGAGCCGGCACCGCGCACGGTGTTCGCCGAGGCGTCGGTCCAGGTCACCGACCCCGACGCCACGGAGACCGCGCAGCGGCAGGCGGCGGAGGGCGTGGAACCGGTCTACACCCCGGACCGTGAGGCGCAGTCGGCGATCGTGCGCGACATCCGGGAGGTCTTCACCGCCACCCGTGAGGTCCGCGGCGACCCGGAGGACGACGAGGCCGGGTCCAGCCCGCCCCCCTCGGAGCAGCGCGAGGAGCTGGCGGTCCTCGAGCCGGACCTCGACGACGAGGTCATCGCGGCCCTGGTCGGCTTGTCCGACGCGGACCTCGAGGTCGTGGAGCGCGAGACCATCGCGATCGCCCAGGAGTTCGCGCGACAGCGCGTCTCCGAGGACGAGATCGACGCCCTGCTGGACGACACCCTGCCCGTCGAGCTGTCCCTGCGGTCCCTGCCCGGTGACAGCGGTCCCCGGATCACCCTGCCGGTGCTGCAGGAGCACATGCGGCCCACGGTCACCGTCGACCCCGACGCCACCGCCGCAGCCCGTGAACGGGCCGCCGAGAGCGTCGGCGAGGTCACCGCCACCTGGCGTGCAGGCGAGGCGATCGTGCGCGAGGGGGAGGTGGTCAGCACGATGGCCGCCCGCGCCATCGACGAGCTCGGGCTGACCGGCGGCAGCCCCTGGCTCGCGTGGTTGGCCGCGACCGGCGCCATGCTCCTGGTCACCGCCGTGGCCGGGGTGTACCTGTCGAAGATGCAGCCCATCGTGTGGGTGACGGGCAAGAAGCTGCTCCTGCTGGGACTCCTGGTGGTGTTCTACGCCGCGCTGGTCGTCGGGGTGGCCGCTGTGGTCGATGCGACGTCGGCCGGGTGGTTGTTCGCCGTGCCCGCCGGTGCCCTGGCGATGCTGGTCGCGCTGCTCGTGCACCCGGTGATCGGCATCGCCACGATGCTGCCCGCGTCCGTGCTGGTGCTGCTGGTGCGGCCGGATGCGGGTGCCGTGGCCCTGTTCGCGGCCATCGCCGTGCTCCTCAGCGTCCCCCTGACCACCACGATCGCCAAACGCTCCGACCTGCGCTCGGCGACGCTCAGGGCGGGCCTGGCCTTCCCGGTGGTCGCCGGGGTGGTCGCCCTGGTGTTCGGACCCCGCGACGAGGTGGTGGTCGCCGTGGCCGCCGGAGCGGTCAACGGCCTGGTCACCGCCATCGCCGTGCAGGGCGCGATGCCCTTCCTGGAGACGCTGTTCCGCCTGCCGACGGTCACGGCGTTGCTGGACCTCGCCGACCGCAACCATCCCCTCCTGCGGGAACTCGAGACCAAGGCGCTGGGCTCCTACAACCACTCGGTGATGGTGGCCTCCCTGACCGAGCGCGCGTGCCGCGAGATCGGCGCCGACCCCCTGCTCGGCAGCGTCGCCGGCCTCTACCACGACATCGGCAAGATCCGCCAACCCCACTTCTTCATCGAGAACCAGCAGGGCATCGCCAACCCCCACGACGATCTCGAACCCCGGGTCTCCGCGACCATCATCCAGAACCACGTGGTGGACGGCGTGGAGATGGCCACCGAGCACCGTCTGCCCCCCGAGGTGGTGGCCTGCATCGGCAGCCACCACGGCACGATGCTGGTCAGCTACTTCTACGACAAGGCCGTGCGCGCCGCCGGCGGTGATCGTGACGCCGTTGACGAGTCCGCCTACCGCTACCGCGGCCACAAGCCGCGGAGCAAGGAGGCCGCGCTGCTGCTGCTCGCCGACTGCTGCGAGGCGACCACCCGGGCCATGGCGATGTCACGAGGGACCCTGCCCCGGGAGGAGATCGAGGGGACCGTCGACCGGCTCCTGCAGGAGCGGCTCGACGACGGCCAGTTCGAGGACAGCGACCTCACCTTCCGCGAACTGCAGCGGGCCCGTGACACCATCATCGAGTCCCTGGTGGGCATCTACCACCCCCGGATCGCCTACCCCTCGAAGGACGCGGCCACCGGGCAGGCTGGCGGAACGGCAGGCGGAGGGGACACCCCCGCGGCCGACGATGGGCGCCCCACGGGCGAGGGTGGGCGCCCCACGGGCGAGGGTGGGCGCCCCACGGGCGA
>SKTN01000144.1 GCA_007117945.1 Nitriliruptoraceae bacterium
CGGATATACGGTGAAATGCGAGTATATACAGGCTGCGGGCGGGGGCGTCCGGTCACCGGCCGACGTGTGGACAACGCCCGTGTGCTCCACCCGACTGCGGCGCTGGTCGACTGCCGGTCGACACGGCCCTGAGGGCCAAGGCCGGTTCGCTGACGGGGTGCGCGGTGGCCGAAGCGGTTACCGAATGTCGGCCGCGGCCTGTCGGAGTCGTTCGAGGTCTGACGGGAACGCCGCGAAGACGCGGGCGTCGTGCTGCTGGTCCCCGACGTGGGTCGCGCGGCTGCGTCGCTCTTCCTCGGTGAGCCCGAGGCGCTGGGCGACAGCCACGCTCGAGGTGTTCGCTTCGGACATGGTGACCTCGACGCGCTCGAGTTCCAGGTCCTCGAGTGCGTGCACGAGGAGGCGGCGCGCGGCTCGCGTCGCCAGCCCCCGGGCCGTCGATGTCGCACGTAGCCAGTACCCGAGGTTCGCGGTCCGGTTGCTCTCATCGACGCGGTTCAGCGAGCAGAGGCCGTGGAAGGTGCGGTCCTCGCGGTCGCTGATGGCGAAGGCGTGCTCACTGCCCGAGGCAACGAGGTCGATGAACGACTCCGCCTCCCGTTGGCCGTAGTCTTCCGTGGCCCAGAACATCCATGGAGTCAGGTGCGCAGGGGACTCGCGTACCGCCGCGACGAGCGATGGCTTCATCGCCTCCGTAACCGGCCTCAGCTCGAGTTCCGGTCCACGACGATCCGGTCTGCAGCGCCCGGGTCATCTACGCCGGCGCGGTGTCATCACGGCTTGTGCACGGTCACTGCGCGGGCTCTCGCGGCTGCCATGGGCACTGGACGCCTGTGGCCAGCGGTCGTGGGCGTGCTTGGAGTCAGCCGTGCCAGATAGCTGGGGGCGGACGTTCGAGAAGGCGCCCGCCCCCGAGGGTGAACTCCGTTCACTCGGGGCAGCGAGCCTGGCCATCCGCGATCTCGAAGTCGACAGCTGCGTCGAAGTCCCAGTCGTTGCCCTCGTCGTCGGTGTGAGCGCCATCGACGGTGAGCGTGTTGCCGTCGATGTCGATCCACGGGTAGCCATCGTCGTCTTCCGAGACCGACCAGCTCCCCGAGACCGGTGCGTCGTCGAAGGTGTCCCAGCTGTAGATCGCGACGTGGTCCTCGAGGCTGCCGTCGTCCGCTTGGTAGGTGCCCGCCATGATCTTGGCCCCGTAGGTTCCGGCATCGGTGACGATGCGTCCCAGCGTGAGCAGATCGGTCTCACCGTCGCCGATGAAGCCCTCGTAGTCCTCACAGGCGTACGCCTCGCTGAGCTCGACGGACTCCCCGTTGAGGGTCACGGTCCCGCCGGTGTCCTCCGCGTCGCCCTCGGCGCTCTCGTCGGCGTCCGCTCCCTCCCCACCGTTGCTGTCGGCATCTGGAGCGTCATCCCCGTTCTCGGCACCGAGATCCTCGTCCGTCTCGAGGTCCGCCGCGTCGCTGTCCGCGCTGAGATCCTCGGTGTCATCCCCGCACGCCGCCAGTAGGAGCGCCGCGACGCCAACCGTCAACAGCCACCTTGTCATCTTAGAATGCATGTCTCTCCAGCGTTATAGGAGCTCGGGCCGTCAGACAGAGTCGGCGCAGCACTGGCCCTGACGGGCCGACTCGCGCCCGTGACAGGCCATCACCCCGTTGTCGTCCGCCGCCTGCATAGGTGCGCGGGGATCTCGTTGAGATCGGCATCAACTCGGTGGAACCCGACCCCAACTGCTCGTGCATCGACCCCCCCGCAACGACGTCGGACACCCTAGGTGGCTCGCTGGCCACGTCAACAGCTGCCCCGAAGGCTTGCCACGCGCCCCAGCCATCGATGCGCAACGCCCTCCGTTCGTGGAGGCGACGGGTCGTCGGCGTCGGCTCGTACGCTGTCTGGATGGACCCCACCATCGAACGGTTCCGTGGGCTCGCCCGGTCATCGCCGTGGCGCTGGTCGACCCTGCGCTACGTCCAGGAGCGGGACCCCTCTGGTCGCGACCAGAACCGGATCCGTGTCTGGATCCGGCGTCCGAAGCTGGCCCGGGTGGAACAGCTCGACGGCACCCTGGTACGTGTGCATCGTGGCAAGCCCCAGACCGTCACGCCGCTCAGCCGTCGCGGCGACGCGCCCCCGCTGACGTTGCCGGGCCCTTCGGAGGTCGAGGTCGACGATGACGGGCTGGTCCGTCATCGTCCCGGCCGGTGGCAGCTCGGCACCGACGCCCTGATGATCGGGAACTACTACGACCTGGCGTTCCTCGATCCGGTCGAGCTCTCCGACGCCGGCGACGACGGTCCCGGAGCCACGATTGAGGACCTGCACGTCGTCGACCACCGTGGCCGACCGGCGTGGGAAGCCGTGCTGCGTCCTACAGCCGACTACGACCCGCTCTGCCCCTGCTGTGCGCTGCTGCTCTCCGAGCAGCTCGAGGACGCCGGGATCGATCTCCGCGAGGACGACCCCGACTTCGTGTACCCCGACGCCCACCGGGTCCGGCTCGATGTCGCCACCGGGGTCTGCGTCTACAACGAACAGCTCGGCGGAACACGCAACGGCTCCGGCCACGACCTCACGATCGAAGCCGTGGACCAACCGATGGGCGACGAACTGTTCCCGCAGCCTCCACCGTCCCGATGGACGAGGTTCCTCGGCCGGCGGTGACCTCCCGACCTCGCGGAAACGCCTGCGAGCTACTCCTGGAGACGGAGCCGTTCGAGCTGCTGGCCGGTCACCTCGGCGATGAGGTCGAAGTCCTTGTCGCGGTGGAGGACCGCGAGACCCGCCAGTTCGGCGGTCGCCGCGATCAGGAGGTCGGGAACGGCCGGAGCGCGGTGGTGCCCGCGGTCGGCGAGCAACTGCTGGACCTCGACGGCGCGGTCTTCGATTGCTGGCGTCAGGTACTCCACGGGCATGGAGGCCAGTGGTGGCCGCCGCAGACCGGCGCGCAGCTCATCTCCGGTGCGGGCGCTGAACCCGATCTCCAGCCGTGTGACGGTGCTGACACGGACCAGGCCGCGTTCGATCCGCTCGGCCCACATCTGCCCATCGACCGCGTCGCCGAGACGGACCAGGGCGGACTTGTCGATGAGCCAGTCCGTCACTCCCACGCCCCGCGCATGACCTCGGGGTCACCGAGGTCGGCGAAGGTCCGGGCGAACTGGCGGAGCGACTC
>SKTN01000220.1 GCA_007117945.1 Nitriliruptoraceae bacterium
CGGCAGGGGTGATGCGTGACGTCGGTACCCTCCCTCGCATGGATGCCCACACGTTGCTGCTCGCCGCCCCACGGGGGTTCTGCGCCGGTGTCGACCGCGCGGTGCTGATCGTCGAGAAGGCCCTCGAGGCCTACGGCGCACCCGTCCACGTCCGCCACGAGATCGTGCACAACAAGCACGTCGTGGAGTCCCTGCGCCGCAAGGGCGCGGTGTTCGTCGAGGACGAGACCGAGGTGCCCGAGGGGGCGGTGATCGTGTTCTCCGCCCACGGCTCCCCACCGGAGGCGTTCGAGAACTCCCAGCGCCTGGGCCACACCCTGATCGATGCCACCTGCCCCCTGGTCACCAAGGTCCACCAGTCGGCACGCCGCTACGCCCGTGACGCCATGGACATCGTGATGATCGGCCACGCCGGGCACCAGGAGGTCATCGGCACCACCGGGCAGGCGCGTGACCGCATCCACCTCGTCGAGAGCCCCGAGGACGTCGATGGGCTGTCCTTCGACGACGACAACCAGGTCACCTACATCACCCAGACCACCCTGTCGATGGACGAGACCGCCGACGTCGTCGAGCGGCTCAACCAGCGGTTCCCCGGGCTGCAGCAGCCCAAGAGCCAGGACATCTGCTACGCGACCCAGAACCGGCAGGACGCGGTCAAGCAGTTGGCGACGCGCTGTGACCTGGTGCTGGTCGTGGGGTCCCAGACCTCCTCGAACTCCAAGCGGCTGGTGGAGGTCAGCCAGGACCGCTCGGTGCCCGCCTACCTGATCGACGACGCCTCGGAGATCGACGAGGCGTGGCTCACCGGCGTCGGCACCGTCGGCCTGACCTCCGGCGCCTCCGCGCCCGAGGTGCTGGTCGAGGAGGTGATCGACTGGTTCGCCGCGCGTGGCCTCGACACCGTGGACACCGTCCTGGTGGTGGAGGAGGACGTGGAGTTCTCCATGCCGGCGAACCTGGCCCGGCGCCTGGCGGAGCCGAGCGCCACCCGGTGAGCCCGCTCAGTCCTCCGCGCGTTCGCGCGCGCTGAGGTAGGCGTCCCACAGGGGCGCCGCCAGCAGGTCGGTCTGCCAGGTCCGCAACCCCGCGAGCTCGCACAGCTGGCGGCCGTCCTCGGGATCGCCCGCCACCGCCGCACCCAGCACCTTCGAGGGGCACAGCACCCCCGGTGCCAGCCCCACCTCCTCGGCCACGCGTGCCCGTCGGGTGCGCAGGGCATCGTGGACGGCCCGCTCGGTCTCCGTCCACCGGACGTTGTGCTCCCTGGCCTCGGGTTCGGCCGCGCGGCCCACCTCCACGGCAGCGAAGAGGACCTCGGCGTGCTGGCGGAGCAGTCCCCGGCGTCGGGGGCTGCGCCGCACCAGCTGGGCCGGGGTGCGCGGGGGGTCGATCGCCAGCTCGCGCAGGACATCGTCGTGCAGCAGCCGGTTGGGCGCGATGTCGTGGGTGCGGGCCTGCTCCTCCCGCGCCTCCCACAGCGCGCGCAGCACGGCGCGCTGGCCGGGCTCGAGACGCCCCGCGCCCTTGACCCGCGTCCAGTGCCGGTTGTCCTCCGCCGCGCGGGCCACGGTCGCGGTGAGCTCCTCCTCGTACCACCCGAGGCGGCCCTGCTCGGCGAGGCGCTCCGCGAGCACGGCCCACAGGGCGGGCAGATGCACCACGTCCCCTGCGGCGTAGGTGGCCATGTCGGCCGGGAGGGGACGCTGCTCCCAGTCCGCCCGCTGGAAGGCGTCCTTGTCGTCGGAGAGGCGCACGTCGACCAGGTCCTCGAGGAGGCGTGACAGGCCCGTGGGCAGGCCCAGCAGGGCTGCTGCCACGGCGGTGTCGGCGAGGTGGTCGACCCCCACGCCCAGGGCCTCGAGGGGCGCCAGGTCGTTCTCCGCGGCGTGCAGGACGGCGAGGTGGTCGGTGTCGAGGAGGGCGTCGAGCTCGGGCAGCGCGTCGAGCGCCACGGTGTCGAGGAGCACGCACCCCTCGGCGGACCCGATCTGCACCAGGGCGGCGCGCCGGAAGTAGCGGTCGGCGTCGGCACGTTCCACGTCCACGCCCAGGACAGGTGCGTCGACCGCGCGCAGCGCGGCTCGTACGGTGGTGGGGTCGTCGACGAAGACCGGGGTGACGGCGCGCTGCTCGGTTGGTTCCGCTGCTGCCGTCACGTCCACCGTCCGCTCCGTTCGGGGTCGGCCGCGAGGCTACCCCTGCAGACCCTCCCCACCACCGAGGTCACCGTGCCGCCCCCGACCGCGCCCGCCGCCCCGCAGGCGACCCTGCTGTGCGTCCACCCCCACCCCGACGACGAGTCGATCGCCTGCGGAGGGGTGCTCGCCCGCGCCGCCGACCAGGGCGTGCGCACGGTGGTGGTGACCTGCACCGGGGGTGAGGAGGGCGACAACCTCGCGGGGATCGACCTCGGTGGTGAGGACCTCGTCGCTCACCGCCGTCGGGAGCTCGCGGCGGCGCTGACCGCCCTCTCCGTCACCGCCCACCACTGGCTGGGCTACCGCGACAGCGGGATGGCGGGTCTCGACAGCAACCAGCACCCCGACAGCTTCCACACCGCGAAGGTGGAGGAGGCGGCGGCGCGGCTGGCGGCCATCATCCGGGCGGAGCGGCCCCAGGTGGTGGTCTCCGACGATGCCCAGGGCACCTACGGCCACCCCGATCACATCCAGGCGCACCGCGTCACGGTCCGGGCCGTCGCCCTGGCCGCCGACGACGCGGCACCGGTGCCGGGAGCGCCGTGGCAGGTGGCCAAGCGCTACGTCCACACCCTGGGGCGCTCACGCCTGCTGGCCGTCCACCGTGCCCTGATCGAGGCGGGGCTGGCCTCGCCCTTCGGCGCGGCTGAGCTCACCCGCGTCGAGGACCTGCCCCTTGGGGCCGACGACGACGCGGTGACCACGGAGGTGGACGTGGCGCCGTGGCTCGCCGTCAAGCGGGCCGCCCTCGCCGCGCACGCCAGCCAGATCGGCCCCGACTCCTTCTTCCTCAACTCCCCCGAGGCGCTGACCGAGCAGATGTTCGCCAGCGAGGAGTTCGTGCTCGAGGAGGGCAGCGTCGGGGTCGCCCGCGGACGGGAGCCGGACCTGTTCTCCGGGCTCGACCACCCCACGCAGGTCAGGCAGTAGCGTGGCCCGCGACCGCACACAGGAGACGCCCACGATCCCCGCCCCACCGGACCCCGCGAGCTTCCGCGCCGCCATGGGGAGCTTCCTGACGGGGGTGGCCGTGATGACCACCCAGGTCGATGGTCGACCCCACGGCATGACCGCCAACGCGGTGTCCTCGGTGTCCCTGGAGCCGCCGCTGGTGCTGGTGTGCGTCGACGAGCGGGCGATCATGGCCACCCAGGTGGCCCGGGCCGGGGTGTTCGCCCTCAGCTTCCTCGCCGAGGACCAGCAGGGGCTCTCGAACCACTTCGCCGACCCCGCCCGCGGTGAGGGTGCGGTGGAGTTCGAGGGCGTCGAGCACACCACCGGCGCGACCGCCTGTCCCCTCCTCACGGGTGCGACGGCGAGGGTGGAGTGCCGCGTCCACAGCATCACCCCGGCAGGTGACCACCGCATCGTGGTGGGTGAGGTCGTGGCCCTCGACACCGCCGAGGCCGCACCCCTGGCCTACTACCGGGGCGCCTACGGGCGGCTGGCCGACGACGCGGTGGGCTGAGCGTGGAACGACGTGAGCTGGTCCTGGAGACGGGCCGTCGGCGGATCACCGACGTCACGGCGCACTGCCGCCGCTTCGCGAGCGAGCAGGGCGTCGACGGGCTCCTGCACGTGTTCCTGCCCCACGCGACGGCGGGTCTGGCACTGGTGGAGACGGGGGCGGGGTCCGATGACGACCTCGCGGACCACCTCGACGAGTGGCTGCCCCGCGACGACCGCTGGCGTCACCGGCACGGCAGCCCGGGACACGGCGCCGACCACGTGCTGCCGGCGCTGCTGCGCCCGTCGTTGACCCTGGCGGTCGACGGCGGTGACCTGGTGCTCGGGACGTGGCAGTCCGTGGTGGTGGTGGACACCAACGTCGACAACCGTGAGCGACGCCTCAGGCTCAGCTTCCTGGCGGGCTGAGGCGCCGGCTCAGTGCGGCGTGCCGAAGAGCCGGTCGCCGAAGTCGCCGAGGCCGGGCACGATGTAGGCGTTGTCGTCGAGCCCCGGATCCACCGCCGCCGTCACGATCCGCACCCCGGGGTTGTCGGTGAGCACCCGGTCGACACCCTGCTCGGTGGCCACTACGGACAGCACCGTGACCTGCTCGGCGCCCTCGGCGTCCAGGGCGGCCACCGCGTCGGAGGCGGATCCGCCCGTGGCCAGCATCGGCTCCAGCACCAGCACCCACGCGCCGTCCAGGGGCGGCACCTTGAAGTAGTAGCGGCGGGCCTGATGGGTCTCCTGGTCCCGCTCCAGCCCGATCATCCCGACCAGGGCCGTGGGCAGCACGTCGTGGAGCCCACCGAGGAGGCCGAGCCCGGCGCGCAGCACGGGCACCGCCACGATCTGGCGGCCCGGGCCGATGGCGGGGGCCGTGTCCAGGGGGGTGGTGACCGTGGAGCGGACCGCCGGCAGGTCGTGGACCGCCCTGAGTGCCAGGATCGCGCCGAGGCGCCGCGCGTGGTGGCGGAAGTGCTCGGGGATCGTGGCGGCGTCACGCAGGGCGGCGAGCTGCACACCCGCCACGGGATCGTCATCGAGCACGGTGACCTGGGGCACGGCGACCTCGTGGGAGCGGGGGCGGACCGACGTCGGACGGGGGCTAGCCTAGGCGCCGCAGCGGGGTACGGCCCGACGGCAGGTGCGGAGTGCGACGTGGGCGAGGTGTGAGCCGGGGGAGCGGGTCGTGGTCGCCACGGGCCGTGGGTCGCACGCTGGTGGTGAGCGCCCTGCTCCTGCTGGTCGGCTGCACCAGCCCGGCCGAGGAGGAGGTCACCCCGTCACCGGTGCCGACCCCGATGGAGGAGCCCCCACCAGCCCCTGCCGGCCGGGACATCGAGGTGGTGCTCCCCCCCGGCGACCGGCTCGAGGACGCGGTGACCGAGGGCCTGCGCCGGCGGGTGGCGGCCCTGTCCGCCGGGTTGCCCGAGGGTGTGGGCGAGCTGACCGTCCGGCGTCCCGACAGCGCACCCTTCGTCGTTGATCTCGCGGAGCTGGCCGCGTCCCGGGGCACGGGGTTGGTGTGCGTCCTCGGGTCGGATACCGCGGGGACCACCGACACCCTGGCCCAACGCCACCGCGGGGTGCGCTTCTGCGGCCTGCCCACCGCCCTACCCGAGGTGGAGGAGGGCGAGGAGTTGACGGCCACGCCGGCGGTGCGGGTGGAGCTCCCCGTGGCGGCGCTGGGCGAGCTGGTCGGCACCGCTGCGGCCGAGGTTGCCCGGTCCTCGGACAGCGACGCCGTGGTCGGTCTGGTCCTCGGTGGTGACGAGCTGCCGTCGGGCACCTTCCGCGACGGCCTGCTGGTGGGGCTGGCGGGCGTGGAGGTCGTCGAGGTGGAGGACGATGCAGCCGCACCCGCGGACGCCGTTGAGGCGCTGCTGGCCGCCGGCGCCGAGGTGCTCGTGGTGGACGGCCACCGCGGCGCCCGCGAGGTGGTGGAGGCCGTCGGGGACCGTGCGGTCCTCCTCGGGCCGGTGGACGTCGTCGACGGCGATGACGACCTCGACCTCGCCCTGGCCTACCGCCTCCGCCACGAGGTGGCGTTGGCGGCGGTGTTCGACAGCTTCGGCTCGGACGCCCTGGGCGAGGTGCCCATCCTGCTGGGTGTGGGGGACGAGATCCTGGATCTGCGGGTCGGGGCCGGGTGGCCCGAGCTCGAGGCTCCCCTGGAGCGTGCCCGCACCGCCCTGGCGCAGCGTGACGATCCCCGGGGCCCCGTGCCCGATGGTGCACCCGCCCCCGGGCCCGCCGAGCCCTAGGATGGCGGCTGTGACGCCACGTACCCACACCCCCGTCACGTGAGGAGCATCGTGCGCCGCGCCAAGATCGTCGCCACTCTGGGCCCCGCTCTCGACCACCAGGACCGGCTCCGCGCCGCGCTGGCCGCCGGGATCGACGTGGTCCGGCTCAACTTCTCCCATGGGACCAAGGAGGAGCACCGCGCCCGCCTCGATCAGGTCCATGGGATCGCCGATGAGCTCGGCCGGGTGATCGGCTCTCTGGGCGATCTGCAGGGGCCGAAGATCCGGCTGGGCACGGTCCCCGACCCGGGCGTGCAGTTGATGGACGGCCACGAGGTGGTGTTCGTCTCGGGTGCCGACGCCCTCGACAGCTACGAGGAGGACGGCGTCCCCATCCTGCCCGTGGTCTACGAGCACCTCGCCGCCGACGTGGAGACGGGTTCGTTGGTGCTGATGGACGACGGGTTGCTGCGCACCGTGGTCTCCCAGGTCGAGGGTGACCGCGTCCACGCGCGCGTGGTGGTCGGCGGCCTGGCGAAGTCGCGCAAGGGGGTCAACCTGCCTGGCGTCGCCGTGTCCGCCTCGTCCATGACGGACAAGGACCGCGAGGACGTCGCCTCCATGGTGGAGCTCGGCGTGGACTGGATCGCCCTGTCCTTCGTGCGCCGCGCCGCCGACATCCGTGAGCTGCGCGAGTTGATCGCCTCCCACGGTGGTCGCCAGCCCATCGTGGCGAAGCTGGAGCGCCCCGAGGCGGTGGACAACCTCGACGAGATCGTCGAGGCCGCCGACGCCATCATGGTCGCGCGCGGCGACCTCGGGGTGGAGATCGGCCCGGAGCGGGTGCCGGAGATCCAGAAGGAGATGATCGACCTGGCCAACCGCTGGTCCCGGCCGGTCATCACCGCCACGGAGATGCTCGACTCGATGATCCGCAGCCCCCGCCCGACCCGCGCGGAGGCCTCCGACGTCGCCAACGCCATCTTCGACGGCACCGATGCGGTGATGCTGTCGGGCGAGACCGCCGCGGGTAGCTACCCCGTCGAGGCCGTGCGCACCATGGCCCGCATCATCGAGGTGGCCGAGGACGAGCCGCACCGCATGCACCAGGCCTACCCGGAGACCCGTGACATCGTCGGGTCCGTGGTGGCCAAGGCCGCGGTGCAGATCGCCGACGACCTCGACGCCAAGGCGATCCTGGTCTTCAGCTTCTCCGGCAACTCCGTGCTGCTGGTGTCGAAGTTCCGCCCCCAGCGCCCCCTGATCGGCTTCACCAGCGAGGAGGACACCCTGCACCGCCTCCCCCTGATGTGGGGGGTGGAGGGCGTGCCCACCGCGGAGCAGGGGCAGTCCAACGCGCTGATCGTCGCCGCCGATCAGCTGTGCATCGACCGTGGTCTGGCCCAGCTCGGCGACACCGTGGTGATCGTGTCGGGGATCCCGGGCGGCCGTGGTGGGACCAACCGCGTGATCGCCCACCGGATCGGCGAGCTGGTCAACTGAGCTCAGCGGCCGACGTCGACGGGTTCGGGGGGCGGGCCCTCGGCCACCAGCCGGGCGAGATGGGTGGCCAGGGTCGCCGGCGCGAGCTCCGCGTCGGTGGTCGCCAGTTCCTCGGCGTCCCACCACCGCACGCCCACCAGGCCAGGGTCGTCGAGGGGTGCGTCCTCGGTGGCGGCGTCCTGCACCCGGACGAGGAACCACCGCTCCGACTGGTCGATCGTGCACCCGCGGAAGTCGAAGGTCACCCGGCGCGACCAGATCCAGGGGCCGACCTCGGCGTCCACCCCGATCTCCTCGCGCAGCTCGCGTGCGGCCGCGGCGGCGTGGGACTCCTCGGGCTTGCGCCCCCCGCCGGGCGCCGTCCACACGGTGCGGTGCTGGTCGGGTGCGTGGGCGACCAGCAGCACCCGGTCGGCGTCGTCGAGCACCAGCACCCGGGCGGCATCACGCACCAGCGGGGCGTCGGGGGTGCCCACCATCGGCTCCGGTTCGAAGCGGGGATGGGCCGGCACCACGCGTGATGACAGTACCCGCGCGGTGTCCACCGCAGTGAGCTGACCCTGGCGGTCCACGACCAGCAGGGCCTCGGTGTCGGCACCCACCAACCGTCCGACCACGTCGCTCTGCATCGGGCCGCGGACGGGGTCGTCGATCAGCTGCCGGACGGAGACGCGTTCGCCGAGGTGGTCCGGTGTCACCCGACGGGCGTAGCGGGCCCGTAGCTGGTGGATGCGCGGGGTGCGCGCAGGGGGTTCCTCGCTCATCGGGCTCCCAGGTCGTGCTCGTGGACCGCTATCGGACGGCTCAGGTCGCGCCGGGGGGCGAGAGCAGCTCGACCCGGCTGGGGTCGGGCCAGCCGCCCTCCACCACCCAGGTCGCCACCTTGCGGGGGTTCGGGCGCTCAGGCAGGTGGCCGCGGCGCCACAGCGCCGTCAGAGCCGCGCCGATCACGTCGGCGTGGCTGCACAGCAGGGCGTCCTGGGTCGCGAACCGGTGCAGGAGGCGGTCGAGTTCCTCGAAGGCCGCGCCCTCGGCCAGCGCCTCGGCGCGCTCGACGGGCAGCCCCCGCGCCTCGGCCAGGGGTGCCACGGTGTCGATGCAGCGCCGTGCCGGGCTGGAGAGGACCACGTCGAGGTGGCGGTCGGCATGCAGGGCCGCCAGCGCCTCTGACTGCTGTCGGCCCGTGGCGCTGAGGGGACGGGTCAGGTCGTCACCGGTCCAGGCGGCGCGGTCGCCGGCGTCGGCGTGGCGCACCAGCAGCAGGGTCACGACGCACCTCCCGGGTCAACGAGGCTGACGGCCTCGGCCAGCAGGGCGGCGTCGGTGGGGTAGGTCAGCAGCCCCGCCGCCTCGTCCGCGGGGATCCAACGGGCCATGTCGACCTCCCGGTCGGCCGGGCGCTGGTCCGGGTCGCCGTCCACGGGTGACATCAGGTACCAGCGGACCCGCTTCACACCGTCGGGGACGGGGTAGATGGTCTGGCGCAGTTCCGCGCCCACCTGCGCGGCGACGCCCGTCTCCTCCTCGACCTCGCGGGCGGCGGCCTCGACATGGCCCTCCCCGGGGTCGAGCTTGCCCTTGGGCAGGGACCAGTCGCCGTAGCGCACCCGGTGGACCACGAGGACCTGCGGCCCGCCCGGACCCTGGCGCAGTACGACGCCACCCGCCGCCTCCACGTCCACCGTGCCCTCCCAGTGGTGGGTGAGCAGCCGCTCCGCCGTCATGCGCCACCTCGCTGTCGGGCCCGCTCCTGCAGGGTCAGGTGGGTGTCGATGCCGCGGGCCGTGGGCACCCGCCGCCACCGCGCGTCCGGTCCGAGCTCCCAGGCCAGCACGTCGTCGGCGAGGTTGATCCGCAGGATCTCCTCCAGCCGCAGCTTGAGCCGGGGGTCCTCCACGGGGGTGATCGCCTCCACGCGCCGCGAGAGGTTGCGGGTCATCCAGTCCCCGGAGCCGATCAGGTAGTCGAGGCCGCGCTCGCGGGAGCCGAAGCGGAAGATGCGGGAGTGCTCGAGGTAGCGGCCGACGATGGAGCGCACGGTGATGGTCTCCGACAGCCCCGGCACACCGGGTCGCAGGCAGCAGATGCCGCGCACGATCAGCTCGATGGGGGTGCCGGTCCCCGCCGCCTCGTAGAGCGCCTCGATGATCTCGCCGTCCACGAGGCTGTTCATCTTGGCCACGATGTGGCCGTCCTCGGCGTCGCGCTCGCGGGCGATCAGCTCCAGCATCCGGGAACGGAAGGTGGTGGGCGCCACCACGAGCTTGCGGTACTCGGCCTGCTTGGAGTAGCCCGTGAGCACGTTGAACAGGTCGCTGAGGTCCTGACCGAGGTCCGGGTCGGCGGTCAGCAGCCCGATGTCCTCGTAGATGCGGGCCGTCTTGTCGTTGTAGTTGCCCGTGCCGATGTGGGCGTAGCGTCGGATCCGACCCGACTCGCTGCGGACCACCAGGGCGATCTTGGTGTGGGTCTTGAGCCCCACCACGCCGTAGGCCACGTGGACCCCGGCCTCCTCCAGCGCCCGGGCCCACTCGATGTTGGCCTCCTCGTCGAAGCGGGCCTTGAGCTCCACGAGGGCGACGACCTGCTTGCCCTCCTCGGCCGCGTCGAGCAGGGCACGGATCACGGGGCTGCCGGGGCCGGAGGTGCGGTACAGCGTCTGCTTGATCGCGAGCACGTCCGGGTCGTGCGCCGCCTGCTCGATGAAGGCCTGCACCGAGGTGGTGAAGGCGTCGTAGGGGTGCTGGACCAGGACGTCGGCGTGGCCGAGTACCTCGAAGATGTCGAGGTCGGGGGTGGCGGCCTCGGCCAGCAGGGGCTGGGTGGTCGGGGTGAAGGAGGACTGCTTGAGGTCGGGGCGGTCGAGGTCGTACAGCGACCACAGGCCCGCGAGGTCGAGGGGGCCGGGGAGCTCCATCACGTCGCTGGGATCGATGTTCAGCTCCCGGACCAGCAGGTCGAGGGCCTCCTCGCTCATGTCGGGGGTGACCTCGAGGCGGACCACGCGTCCGAAACGCCGCCGTGTCAGCTCGGACTCGATCGCCGCGAGCAGATCGTCGGCCTCCTCCTCCTCCACCTCGAAGTCGGCGTTGCGCGTGACGCGGAAGACGTGATGGTCGAGCACCTCGAGGCCGGGGAAGAGCCGGCCGAGGTTCTCTGCGATGACCTGTTCGAGGGGTACGAACCGCTCGCCGTCGGGCATGATCAGGAACCGTGGCAGGACCGGTGGCACCTTCACGCGGGCGAAGCGGCGCTCCTCGACGCCCGGTTCCCCCACGAGCACGGCCAGGTTCATCGACAGGTTGGAGATGTAGGGGAAGGGGTGGGCCGGGTCCACGGCCAGGGGGGTGAGCACGGGGAAGACGCGCTCCTCGAAGATCTCCTGGAGGTGGGCGCGGTCGTCGTCATCGAGGTCGGCGACGTCGCAGAAGCGCACCCCGGCCTCGGCCAGGGCCGGGACCAGCGACTCGTTGAAGATCCGTCCGTGGCGGATCGCCAGCTCGGTCAGGACCTCGTCGAGGGCCGCGAGCTGGCGGGTCGGGCTCATCTGGTCGGGGTTGTTGCCCGACACCTCGGCGGCCTCCTGCTCCTTCAGCCCGGCGACGCGCACCTGGACGAACTCGTCGAGGTTGGTCTGGAAGATCGCCAGGAACTTGGCCCGCTCGAGCAGCGGCAGCTCCGGGTCCTCGGCCAGGGCCAGGACACGCTCGTTGAACTGGGTCCAGGACAGCTCGCGGTTGAGGTAGCGGACCTGTTCCCGCGGCTCGGGGTGGGCCTCGAGGATGCCCAGGGTGGTGTCGCGTGGGTGGGGCAGGGTCCGGGTGAGCTCCCCGGGCACCAGGTCGGCGTCGAGGGGGTCGGCCGGCAGGCGGGACTCCACGGGTGCGGCCTCACCCCTGGGGTCGGCGACAGCGGGACGTGAGGCGGTCACGGTGTCGTCCGGGACCGCGGCGGTGGGCTGGCGCTTCCAGGGCAGCCAGCGCAGCATCCCCCGTGCACCCCGACCGTCCGCCATCGTCGAGCACCCTTCGTCGCTGTGGGTCGCGGGGAACCGGGTGGGCTCCGTACCGGGCCTCCCGCGGAGCGACGAGCCTAGGTCGCGCCGGTGCACCTCGCGTGCACCCACCGCCGCGGAACCGAGGTGAGGCTGCCCTCACGTGCGCAGCGTCGTCCTTGGGCCTAGCATCGGCGGTGCGTCCTCGAGGTGCCGGTCGTCGGCCGGGACGCGCGGGTGGACGGTAGAGACCAGGAGGTCCAGGTTGACGTACGTGATCGCTGAGCCCTGCATCGACGTGAAGGACAAGGCGTGCGTCGAGGAGTGCCCCGTCGACTGCA
>SKTN01000303.1 GCA_007117945.1 Nitriliruptoraceae bacterium
ACCGACATCGTGCTCGGCGGCAACGCCGAGGAGGTGGCCAAGGACCGGGCCCGCGAGGAGGTCGGCACCGAGGCCACCGAGGAGGCGTACCAGGCGGCGCTCACCCGGCACCTCGACAAGCTCGCACCGGAGTTCAAGGACGAGGCCGCCCAGGTCAAGGAGGCCGGCGGCCTGTACGTGATCGGCACCGAGCGCCACGAGTCGCGGCGCATCGACAACCAGCTGCGTGGGCGTTCCGGTCGCCAGGGCGACCCGGGGGAGAGCCGCTTCTTCCTGTCCCTCGAGGACGACCTGATGCGGCTGTTCAACGCCTCCGCGGTCGACAAGATCATGACCCGGCTGAAGATCCCCGACGACGTGCCCATCGAGCACAAGTGGGTCTCCAAGGCGGTCGCCAACGCCCAGGGGCAGGTCGAGAGCATCAACTTCGACCGGCGCAAGAACGTGCTGAAGTACGACGACGTCATGAACGAGCAGCGCAAGGTCGTCTACAGCCAGCGCCAGGACCTGCTCGACGGTGATATGGAGGAGGTCGCCGACCTCGCCGAGCGCTACCTCGCCGACACCATCTCCGGGCTTGTCGACGAGTTCTGCCCGCCCGGGGTCTACCCCGAGGAGTGGGCGCTCGACGACCTGCAGATCCGTCTGGAGCAGGTCTACGACCACGGCTACGACTTCGCCGGCATCGACCTCGAGCGCATCGAGCGCGACCAGCTGATCGAGGAGCTCACCGCCGACATCCTGGCTGCCTATGAGGGGCGGATCGAGGAGGTCGGCGGCGAGGAGGTCATGCGTGAGATCGAGCGGCGCGTGATCCTCACCGTGGTGGACCGCAAGTGGCGTGAACACCTCTACGAGATGGACGCCCTGCGCGACGGCATCGGGCTGCGCGCCGTCGGCCAGCGTGACCCGCTGACCGAGTACCAGCGGGAGGCCTACGACTCCTTCGCCATCATGATGGGTGGCGTCAAGGAGGAGGCGGTGACCTACTTCTTCCGGTTGCCGATCACCCGCGAGGAACCCGCGCGTCAGGACGGGGCGCCCGCAGGGGCGCCGGACGGATCGGCGGCAGCCCCGCAGGAGGGGGCGCCGGCCGCCGCGCAGGGCGCAGCGACGGGCCCGAGGGTCTCTGCGGCCAGCGCGGCCCAGACCGCGGCACGGGCACCCGCTGCCGCCGGTGCGGCCTCCCGTGTGGCGCAGGCCATCCCCCTCGAGGAGCGCGGAGGGAGCCAGCAGCTGACCTACCGCTCCGGTAGCGGGGGCGGCGGCAGCTCCAGCTACACCGTCGGCGACGGTGCCACCACCACGACCGATGACCGCGGTCGCGAGGTGGAGAAGCGCGACGACGGCTCGACGGTCCGCAAGGTCGCAGCCGGCTCCACCTACACCGCCGAGGAGAAGGTCGGACGCAACGACCCCTGTCCCTGCGGGAGCGGCCAGAAGTACAAGCGCTGCCACGGCGCCGCCTGACGGCGGGTGACCACTTCCCCGCCATCGGGCGGTGCCGACGGCGGGTGACCACACCTCAGCCGTCGGCGGCAGCCCGCTGCTGCCCCTCCTCCACCTCGTCGAAGGCGTCGCGGCGGCGGTAGCCGGAGGGCAGCGAGGAGGTCGGCAGGGCCGTGAGGCCGGCCTCGGGTGCGGTGAGCTCGACCGCGCGCCAGCGGCCGAGGTGGCGTTCGAGCCGTACCGCCATCGCCGTGACGCGTCGCCCGGTCTCCACCAGGACCACGGCCTCACACACCTGGCTGTCCGGGTGCCGGGTGATCACCTTGCGCACCCGCGTCGGTCCGGGCCGCGCGGTGCGGGGCGCAGGTAGCTGGGCGAGGAGCCGGCAGCGGGCGGCGGGGGATACCAGGGGACCGAGCTGGGCCAGCGGCCGTTCGCCACGGCGCACCTCCGTCCAGGCGGCGACGAGTAGCCCCGCCACCCGGGCCGGATCGTCACCGACGGGGCGGACGGTCCGAGGGTGGCTGTTGGTGGGTGCGGGCAGGCGGCTCACGGCTGCTCCTCCGGGTCCTGGGTGCCGGTCAGGGTGCTCCCGGCCACGACGAGCCCATCGAGGTGGCGCCTGAGCCACAGGGAACGTTCCTCGCCCTCGGCGTCGGTCGTGGTCGCCACCAGGGGCCATCCCGGTGCGGTGGCCAGCGCCGTGGTGCGCTGCTCACCGGGCCCGGCGATGGCCAGGGCCGTGTCCGCGGCGGCCAGCAGGGAGGGGTCGTCGACGGGCTCGAGGTCGACGCTGGCCGGCTCGGGCAGGGGCGGCGCGGGCAGCTCCCACGGCGCGCCGGCGAGGGCGGGCGGTGCCGTGTCGCTGGTCAGTGGGATCGCCAGACGGCGGAGCTCCACCCGGCCCGGTTCCGGGGAGGGGTCGACCAGGACGACCGCGAGCACCGTGACCACGGCGGTGGCGGGGCTGGGATGCTCCACGGCCTCCACCACCAGATGCTCGGCGTAGGTGGTCGCGGAGGGTGCGGCGCCCGCGACCGCAAGCGGCGGACCGATGCCGGTCAGGTGCGCCCGTGCCAGCACCACCGCCAGGGAGGCGAGCTCCTCCTCACCGGGGGCTACCCGCCACCGCCCCCGCAGCTCCTCCAGGGCCAGCACGGTCGAGCCGGTGTCCTCCTCGCCGGGACCGTCGCCGTCCGGTGAGGGTGGGGGCGTGCCGTCCCCGTCAGCGCCGTCCCCGGTCGACCCGTCGGCGGCTGCCCCGACCGGCTCGCCCTGCGGTGGGGTACCGGTGTGCGAGGGATCGTGCGCGCCATCCGCGGTCCCATCCGCAGGTGCTGCGCGCTCCCGGTCGTCCTGGTCCGTCGCCGGGCCTTCGCCCTGGCCATCGTCCCGGTCAGCTCCCGGGTCACCGGCCGGCTCGCCACGGAGGGGGGCCACGAGGATCACGACGACCAGCAACCATGGGATCGCGGCGAGGGCGAGCAGCAGGCGCCGACGGGGATGGCGATCGCCACCCGCGCCGTCCTGCTCGGTCCCATCGAACCAGTCGGGTTCGCGCATCCTGCTCTCCCCGGCGAGGGCCCCCGAGGGGTGTGTCGTGCCGCCAGCGCGCCGGCCCCGTCCTGCGGAGCCGGCGCGGGAGCCGTGGGGGGCGAGCACGGTCCCGGGTGCCGGCGGCGATGACAACATAGCGTTTCGTGTAATCTCGTGTAAAGCGAA
>SKTN01000004.1 GCA_007117945.1 Nitriliruptoraceae bacterium
TGGGTGGACCACGGCGCCGGCGAGGACTCCCTCGGCGTCGACGCACGCGATGGACACGCACCACAGCGGCTGGCCGTAGAGGAAGTTCACGGTGCCGTCGAGGGGGTCGATGACCCACGTCCTACCGCTGGTGCCCTCGCGCTGCCCCTCGCCCTCCTCCCCGAGGATGCCGTCATCGGGCAGCGCGGTGGTCAGCCCCTCCACGATGGTGCGCTCGGCCGCGGCGTCGGCCTCGGAGACCGGATCGGTGGCGCTGGACTTGTGGGACACCCCGAGGTCGGCCCCACCGGCCAGCTCCGCGGCGAAGCGCAGGAGCAGCTCGCCTGCCGCGACGCCCACCTCCACGGCCAGGGCCCGCAAGGCATCGGGGTCGGTGTCCATGACGGCTCCTGCGGGGCTCGCGTGCGGCGGGGGGCGGGGCAGCCGCGAGCCTACGAGGTCGGGCGGCGGGGGACGCCACGACGGTCATCCACAGGCCAGGGCACATCCGTGGCCACCTGCGGGCCGGTGTGGGTGACGATCGGTGTCCACCGACCGTGTCGACGAGCAGACAGGGAGATCATGCAGCTGCCACCCCCACCGATGTGCACCTGGGACGACGCCGAGGACCTGCTCCTGACGGGCGCCCGCGCCGACCTCGATGCCGGCTACACCCCGCTGCCCACCATCGCCGCCTTCGACGGCGACGAGGCCGTGGCTTACGGCGTGCTGCGCCCCCTCGACGAGCGCGGACCCGTGCCCGCCCTCGTGGAGGTCATGGCACTGCTGCTGCCCTGCGGGGTGGACCGCGTGGCCCTGCTCCTCCCCGGCCGCGCGTGGTCGGTGGACGATCCCGTGCCCCCGGTGTGCGAGGACGGCGACCTGCGTGCCCGGGTGGTCGTGCTCCTGCAGGCGGACGGCGCCACGGCGCCCTGCCGACCCCGGACACGACTGCTGAGCGTGGAGCCAGCCCCCGGCCACGGCCAGTGGGACCTCGTCGAGGCACCGGTCGACAGCAGCGAGGTGGAGGCACCCCTGGTCGATGCGGTCCGCATCCTGCTCGAGGGACGCGACGAGATGATCACCGGCACCGACGGCTACGACCTGGTCGCCCAGCTCGGTCGGGTGCTCCTGCTCGGCCACGAACTGGCGCTCTCCCCCCGGCTCGCAGACCGGCTGACCCTGGCCAGTGCGGTGTGAGGCCAGCGCCACGCCGTACCCTGCTGGCAGCCGGCAGGAAGGGCACCAGGGTGAGCGAACGCGCGGAGTGGACCGAGGCACAGTGGCGTGAGGCCCTCGACCCGGACGCCTACCACGTGCTGCGGGAGGCGGGTACCGAGCGCCCCTTCACGGGGGCGTACTGGGACACCTCCACCCCCGGCCTGTACCGCTGCCGGGGCTGCGGGACGGAGCTGTTCCGCTCGGAGACGAAGTTCGACGCCCACTGCGGGTGGCCGAGCTTCTACGCGCCCTCGGAGCAGGACGCGGTCACCCTGCACACCGACCGGGCACTCGGGATGGTGCGCACCGAGGTCCGGTGCGCCAACTGCGACGGCCACCTCGGCCACGTCTTCGAGGACGCACCCGACCAGCCCACGGGGCTGCGCTACTGCATCAACTCCGTCGCGCTCGAGCTCGAGGAGGGCGCGGACGCCGCGAGCTGAGCCCGGGGCAGCAGCGCGCTCGCCGGGACGCCAGCACGCCGGTCCCGGCTGCCTCAGCCCCGTTGCTGATCGGTGTCGTCGCCGTCCGCGTCGGGGTCGTCACCATCGGCAGGATCGTCGGCCATCGTGCCCGAGGGGGTCTCGAGCACCCCGGACACGTCGACGTCACCGGACTTGACCTTCGCGCCGTACTCGTCGACGTACTCCTGGCCCGACAGCAGCATGATCTCGTACATCAGCTCGTCGGTGGCGGAGCGCAGCACGAAGGGGTCCGCGCGCCGCTCGAAGTAGCGGCTGAGGTCCAGGGGGCTGCCGTAGCGCATCAGCACGGGACCGCGCTTGGGGACGCGCGCGCCCGTCGGCAGCGCCATGTCGGTCCCGTGGATGCCGCAGTGGATGATCGGCACCTCGGCCTCCAGCGCCATGCGCACCGGTCCCGTCTTGCCGCGGTACAGGCGCCCGTCGGGGCTGCGGGTGCCCTCCGGGTAGATGCCGAGGAGCTCGCCGCTGCGCAGGATCTCCACGCCCGTGGCCAGGCTCGCGTCCCCCTCGCCCTTGCCACGGCGCAGGGGCACCACGCCGGTCCCCTGGAAGAACCACTTCGTGCGCCACGAGTCCCAGTAGTCGGCCTTGCCGAGGAAGTAGACCGGGCGGGCGACGTTCATCGGCAGCACGAGGGAGTCGATGAAGGACAGGTGGTTGCAGGCCAGGATGGCCGGCTCCCGCTCCGGGATGTTCTCCAACCCCTCCACGGTCACCTGCAGGTAGGGGTTGAGCACCGGTGGCAAGGCCCGCTTCAGGGCTCGGTACATCCGTGGTGCATCCCGCATCCCCGCCACGTGCGCTCCTCCCTGCTCCTGGACCGGACGCCCCGTCCGGTGTCCCGCCAACGCCACGCCACCTCCCGCGGTGGGAGCGCTCATGCCGGTGACATCCCGGCACGGCCGTGCGCTGACACCTCGCTAGCCTAGGGAGGCACCCGGGGGGCGTCGAGCATCGAACCTCCCGCGAACCGTGCCCACGACCCGACCACATCGGGGGCACCCGCCCCGCAGCGTGGTCCACCCGGAGGAACCGTGGCCGAGGACATGGGAACCTGGCCGCCCGAGCAGGCGACGGTCCTGCTCGAGGTCCTGAGCGAGGCGGGGCTCAAGCCCGACGCGAAGCGCACCCGCGAGGGCGTGTCGGTGACGGTGCCTGACGAGCAGTCCGACGAGGCGCACCGTCAACTGGTCGCCAACATGGATCGCATCGCCAGTGCGGCGCGCCAACCCAAGGGGCAGGGAAACCGCTCGCGACGGCCCCGCGAGGTCAAGGGTGCGGACAACCCGCAGCCCAAGGACCCCCAGCAGATGGCCTCTGAGCGGCTGCAGCGCATCGCCCGTCCCCTGGGCCTGATCCTGATCGCGCTGCTGCTGTTCGCCACCGTCGGCCGGATCAACCCGGTGATCGCCTTCGTGGTCCTCGGGGTCCTGATCTACATCATCGGCAAGCGTGCCCAGCAGCAGGGTGGCCAGGGTGGCTCGGGCCCCGGACCGATCCGCTAGCTCGCCGCCGGGCTGCCTCCGAGGGCCCCACGCAGGAACGCGACCTGGGTGGTCAACAGGCGCTCGGCGATGTCCTCCTGGGGCGTCATGTGGGTGACCCCGGACAGCGGCAGCACGTTGTGGTCCCGGCCGTCGGCCAGCAGCGCCGCCGACAGCCGCAGGGTGTGCGCCGCGACGACGTTGTCGTCGGCCAGCCCGTGGATCAACAGCAGCCGGGGTGGCCTCGGCCCCGACCAGGGACGCGCCCCCGGCAGGGCGCCACCGGCGTCCACCAGGCTGGAGCGGTGGTAGGCCTCGGGCTCCTGCTCGGGGTGGCCGAGGTAGCGCTCGGTGTAGTGGGTGTCGTAGAGCGTCCAGTCGGTGACCGGGGCCCCCGCGATGGCGCAGCGGAACACCTCGGGGGCGCGCAGCACCGCCAGCGCGGCGAGGTAGCCACCGAAGGACCAGCCGCGGATCGCGACCCGCTCCAGATCCAGGCGGGGGTGCGTGCGCGCCACGGCGTGCAACGCGTCGATCTGGTCAGCGAGGACCGGGCCGGCGAGGTCCCGGTGGACCGCCCGCTCCCACACGGGACCGCGTCCGGGGCTGCCGCGACCATCGGTGACCAGGACAGCGAACCCCTGGTCGGCGAGCCACTGGGACGCCAGGTAGGGGCCGGGGGCGGCCAGGACCCGTTGCGCGTGGGGTCCGCCGTAGGGGTCGAGGACCACGGGTAGCCGCTGGCGGCCGTCATCGTCGCTGGGCAGCAGCAACGCGGTGTGCAGCGCGCGCTGACCGACCACGGCGAAGCGTGGCGCCGGGGTGATCCCGGGGCGCTCCGCGACCACCTCAAGGGGGTGGACGACGAGGTGCTCCTGTCCCAGCTCGTCCCGCCGCCGCCAACCCACGGTCACCGTGGGCTGGGCGCCGTCCACCACCACGGTGGTCTCCACCCAGGGGGGCTCCTGTCCCGCCGGCAGATCCTGCGGTGCCGCCCAGCAGCGCCGTCCGGGGACCAGGCCACGCACCCCCGGCCGCTGGTCGGCGGTGTCGCTGTGCACCACGGCGTCGTGGC
Source organism: Nitriliruptoraceae bacterium (assembly GCA_007117945.1). GTDB lineage: Bacteria > Actinomycetota > Nitriliruptoria > Nitriliruptorales > Nitriliruptoraceae > T1Sed10-7. The sequence goes on from SKTN01000004.1 coordinate 4,245, forward strand.
CCTCGGCCAGGATGACCTCGTAGGCATCGATGCGGGTGGGGTCGCCCGCCGGGCTCGCGAGGACCGTCACCACCTCGAGATCGTCCTGCTGTCCGGCGTCCGTCGGCCCGGGGAGGTCGCCGGCAGCGAGCACGGAGCGGATCTGGAGGCCCGGCGGGGTGCACACCGCGCCGTCGAGGCACAGCGCCCGGCTGCCACCCTCACCGTGTTGCGAGCGGTCCTCCACCGTCACCAGGCGATCCCCGAGCCATCGCGGGGTCCCGGGGACCAGCTCCACCCAGCAGGGGTCGGTCCAGGTGCGCACGGTCCGGGTGCTGCCCGTGTCGGGGTCGACCGCGCGGACCTCGGCCGTGCGCTGGTCGCGGGGCTGCAGCAGCACGGTCAGGGGGTCGCGGCCCCAGGACACCTCGGCGAGGTACTCCCCCACCCCGGGCTCCCAGCGCACCGCGGTGCGGGCCCCGGCGTCCACGTCGACGACCCACAGGGACACCTCGGCGTTGGTGGTGCCCGCGGCCGGGTAGGGGTGGGTGCGGGCGGGCGTCGCGGGCTGTGAGGGGTCGGCGATGGTCCAGGCCGCCACCTCCCGCTCGTCCACCCGTGCGACCGCCAGGCGTCGTCCCGACCCCTCCCACCAGAACCCGCGTCCGCGCCCCATCTCCTCCTGCGCCACGAACTCCGCCCGGCCCCAGCTCACGCCCTCCTCGGCCACCAGCAGCCGGTCCCGTCCGGGGACACCGGGCTCGGCGAGTTCGAGCAGGCGCAGCGCACCCCCGGCGTGGTAGGCGACGGCCCGGCCATCGGGTGCCGGTCGGGGGTCGAAGGGCCCCGGTGGGGTCTCGTGGGTGGTCACCGCGCCCGACACGAGGTCGACGGTGTGCAGGGCGCCACCGAGCACGAAGGCCGCCACGGTGCCCGCGGCGTCGACGGCGTAGGACACGATGCCGTCGGCCTGCTCACGGGCGCGTTCACGCCGGGCCCGCTCCTCGGCCGACAGTCCGCCGGCACCGTCCGCCAGCGCCGCGGCGTCCACGAGGGTGGTGGTGACACCCGTGACCGGGTCGTGGCGCATGAGGTGGGTGACGGGGTCGCTGCCGCTGTCGGTGCGCAGGAACAGCACCAGGGGGCCAGCCGGGGTGAGCAGGGGCGTGAAGGCGCGGGGCACCCCGAGGGTGAACCGGCGGGTCCGGGCGTGCTGGCGGGGGAAGCTGTCGGTGCTCACCCCTGGCGCTCCTCGGGCTCGGGCAGGGCACGGGCGCCGAGGTCGACGACCACGGGCCGGTGGTGGCTGGCCAGGGCGACGTGGTCCTCGGTAGGCACCATCGCCGCGCGCACCTCCAGACGGCGGCTGACGAACACGAAGTCCTGCCGGGTGCTGGGATCCACGGTGGGGTAGGTGAGGCCGGCGCCGCTGCCCGCCACGGCGTGGGCGTCCTGCATGCGCTCGGCCAGGGCGGCGGCCACCGGGGAGCGGATCGACTCGTTGAGGTCGGTACCGATCACCGAGGGCTGCTCGATGCTGTCCAGGAAGTCCAGCAGCTCCGTGAGGTTGGTGCGCCGTACCTCGGGACGCAGCCCGAACTGCACGGCGGTCACCGACACCCCGAGCCCACCGACGCTGAGGATGGCGTGGGTGGCCTGACGGGAGGGGACATCGCGTGGGGTCGTCAGGGGCACCAGGTTGGTGGCGCGGACCCGGACGTCCTCCTGGGCCAGGATCGCGGTACCCGTGCCCCGCCGGCCGGCGCGGGCCACGATGTCGAGCCCCGCGAAGCGCGACAGTGCCTTGAAGCGCCCCGTGCTGGGGATCTCGGTCAGGCACACCACGTCCGGTTCCAGGGCGGCGAGGAGCCGGCCGGCGGCGACCGGGTCGAGCCCGCCGCTGACGTTGTAGGCGACCAGCCTCATGCGTCCTGCTCCGACCCCGACGCGGTGGCGGGCTCCAGGGCCAGCAGCCCGGCCCCGACCACGCCGGCGTCGTCACCGAGCACCGCGAGCTCCACGGGTGGGGGCTCACGCCAGGCGGATCCCACCAGGTGGGCCGCCATCGTCCGGCGTGTGGGTGCGAGCATCCACGGCGCGGCGGCTTCCGCGGCCCCGCCACCCAGCAGGATCAGCTGCGGGTCGAGCACGTTGACCATCGAGGCCATGGCCACACCCAGCCAACCCCCGGCCTCCTCGAGGACCTCCACGGCGACCCGGTCCCCCGACCGTGCGGCCGCGGTGACGTCCGGGCCGGCGACGTGGTCGAGGTCGCGCAGCGAGGTCACGGTGGCCGGATCGACCAGGCGGTCCCGGGCGAGGGCACCGATGGCGCTGCCCGAGGCGTAGGCCTCCAGACACCCGCGGTTGCCGCAGGGGCAGGGCCGGCCGTGCTCGGCGACCACGACGTGGCCGACCTCACCGGCGAAGCCGGAGGCGCCCGTCAGCAGCCGGCCACCGACCACCAGGCCCCCGCCCACCCCTGTGCCGATGGTGACCAGGATCAGGTCCTTGACGGCGCTGCCGGCACCGGCCCGCTGCTCCCCCAGGGCCGCCACGGAGGCGTCGTTGGCGACCACGACCCGCCCACCCACGGCCTCGTGCAGCGCGGCGGCCAGGGGCAGGTCACGGACCCCGATGTTCGGGCCGTAACGGACCACCCCGTCGCCGGTGACGAGCCCGGCCATCCCGATCCCGACGGGCAGGGGCTGGTCTGCGCGCTCGCGGAGGGCCTCGATCAACTGGGAGAGGGTGCGCACCAGGGTGGTGGGGTCGTCGGCGGGGGTCGGCCGCCGGTCGCGCTCCACGATGGTGCCGTCAGCGGCCACCAGGGCGGCACGCAGCTGCGTCCCCCCGATGTCGATCCCCAGGCCGTAGCTGCTCATGGGCGGTCTCCTCCATCCGTGGTCCCCTGGGGCGGGTGGGGCCCATCAGGCGGGCGGGGCCCGTCAGGCGGGCGGGGCCCGTCAGGCGGGCGGGGCGCCTCGGGGTGCTCGTCGAGGACGATGCGCTGTACCCCACCACCGCCGGTCCTCGACGATCCCGGGGACGGTGCGCCGCCCTCCCGTCCACCGGCCTCCGGCGGCGGCGCGCCCGCCTGCTCGACCAGGGACCGTGCCGCGGCCGCGAGGTGCCGGGCCGCCTCGGTCAGGTGCTCGAGCAGCTCCGGACGGGTCTCCTCGAGGCTGCGGGCGAGGCTGCACAGGGGACAGACACCGCACAGCTCGGGTCGGTGCGGTCCCGGTTGCGGGCCGTCATCCACCGCGTCGGGCTCCTGCCAGGTGTCCTCGCCACCACCTGCACTGGCCCCCGAGGGTCGCCGGGCGGTCCGGAAGGCCTCCACGGGATCGACGTCCTCGAGGCCCTCGGCGCCATTCTCCGAGGCCCACCAGGGATGGGGAGCGCGGCTCACGAGGACACCACCCCGACGGGGGCCGCGGCGAAGCGGACCTCCAGCCGTCCCTCGCTGAGGCGTGCACCCGCCACGCTGCGGCGGGCCAGCGCCGTGGGCAGGGGGACGTTGCGGCGCAGGCCCGACACGCGCACCTGGAGGGTGTCACCCCGCCGTGAGAGCTCGAGGTCGTCCTCGACGGCGAAGGGCAGGTGCAGCAGCAGCCAGGTGTCGGCGCCGTCGGCCACCACCTCGACGGGACGCTGGTGGTGGAGCACCGCCGCGGGGTCCCGCCCGCCGTAGGTACGTGCGCCGAGGTCGGAGAGCGCGTCGGTACCGATCACCTCGTCGTCGAGCAGGGGCACCTCGAGGACCGGGGTGGGCGCGAAGGCCGCACGGGCGGCGGCGAGGTGCTCACGGTGACGCGCCTGCCACCGCACGAGGTAGGGGTCGACCACGTCGTCGGGCAGGATGCGGTTGACCACCACCGCATCGATGCCGTAGCCGAACAGCGACAGCGAGGTGGCCGTGCGCTCCGCCTCGGCCAGCACCATGCGCTCCGGGTTGACCACCAGCCGGACGCTGCTCCGGGAGGTGTCGGTCAGCAGGGCGTGGACGTCGGCGAGCTGGGTGTGCAGGTGCGTGGCGGCGTCCACGACGCCGTCGTCGGGCAACGGGAGGCCGTCACCCCCGGCGCTCCGTGCGCGTGTCAGCGGCGCGATGGCGCGGGCGACGGTCCGCCCCGGACCGAGCACCCGGTCGCTGTAGAAGCGCAGGGCGTCGGGGAGGGTGAGCAGCTTGAGCGTCTCCGCCGTGGGCGCACAGTCGACGACGATGAGGTCGTAGCTGCCCGTGGCGACCTGCCCGCGCAGGTCGATGAGGGCGAACAGCTCGTCCAGCCCGGGCAGCAGCACCAGCTCCTCCGCAGCCACGCGCTCGACACCACCCCAGTGCAGCAAGGCCGTCAGGTACTCCCGCACCTGCCCCCAGTGGCGCTCGAGCCGCTGCTGGGCGTCCAGTTGCTGGGCATCGAGCCGGTGGCCGCGCCGGAGCGCGATGGGGGTGGGCCGGTCCCCCAGGGGTGAGGCGAAGGCGTCCGCCAGGGAGTGCGCGGCGTCGGTGGAGGTCACCAGGACGCGCAGGCCCTGCTCCGCCGCCGCGACGGCGGTCGCCGCGGCGATCGAGGTCTTCCCGACGCCGCCCTTACCGGTGAACAGGACCACGCGGGTCAGGATCGTCTCCGGTCATCGACTCACAGCGGTCCGAGGCTAGCCGCTGACGCCTGCGCGGGCGTCGTGGCAGGCGACACCGGAGGCGCTCACGGTGCCCCCCGGCCCATGGTGCCACCGAGGAGCACGCTCACGAGCAGCAGGGTGACCCCCACCACGGACCAGGCCAGGACCCGTGGCGTGGCCAGCGGCGGCGCACCGGCGGCGTGACGCTGCAGGTCCACCAGGCTGACGGCCCACAGCACCACGGCGGCCAGCAGGAGCACCACGGCGCCGGTGCCGAGCCCCGCGGAGCGTGCCAGGGCGAGACCACCACCCGCCCACAGGAGCCACAACACGGCGCGGCCCAGGCCGGTACCGACCGCACCCCGTAGGAGGTGTCCGAGCCCCGGCAGGAGCGCGCTGGCGGCCAGGGCCGGACCGAGCGCCACCGACGGGTCCTGGACGCTGCGGGTGCTGGCGGGTCCGAACCCGGCCCTCGGGCTGGCGCAGGTGGCGCAGCTCGGCGCCTCCAGGGGTGTCCACCCCTCGCAGGCCGCACACCGCCACTCCACCACCTCGCCCCGCACCCGGACGTCGCGCTCCGCAGCGTCGGCGCCGGCGTCGGCGCCGGGGGCAACGTCAGCGCCGGGAGGCTCGGGCACCGGCGGGGGTGACGCGGTGCCGGCCCTGCGCGCAGGTGGCGCATCCGCGCCCCCCTCGGTAGGTGGCACCTCGACGCTGTCGGGGCCGCCCGGGGGCGTGAAAGGCTGGTAGCACTGGGTGCACCAGGCCGCGGCCTCGGCGTTGCGCGCAGCGCAGTTCGGGCACCTCACGGCACCAGCCCTCCCGCGGTGCGGACCTCGATCTGTACGGCGTCCTTGCACCCCCACAGTCCCGCGCGGACCCCGCGTCGGAGGTGTTCGAGGGCCCGGTGGGGCCGCAGCAGGGGGCTGCGCACCACCAGCAGGTGGTGCACCACCGTGCCACCGTGGGTGGGCTCCAGCCAGAACTCACCGCGGCCCACCAGATCGCCCGCCAGTCCGAGGGTGAAGCCGAGGTCGTGGCGGTAGCCGTGCGGCCGCAGCACCAGGCGCAGCTCACGCCCCCACCCGGCACCGACGGTGACCAACCACCGTTCCTCCCCCGACGGCGTGGGTGCGGGTGCCACCGTCAGCCGCGGCCAGAAGCCCGGCCACGCCGCGATGTGGGTGAGGCGCCGGTAGAGCAGCGCCTCGGGGGCCCGGATGAAGGCACGGTCCTCGGCGTAGAGCAGCGGCGCGTCGGGCAGCAGGCAGCTGGGCTCGGCTGACACCGTCACGACCGCCACGGCTCCAGCACCTCGTCCAGGAAGGCGCTGATGGTGTCGGCCACCAGGGGCCCGTCCTCGTCCAGCTGCGGGACGTGGTAGCTGTCGTGGCACACCAGTTCACGCAGGTCGCGGCTACCGGCCAGTTCGAGGACCTCGAGGGCGTTGCTCGGCGCAACGGTGTGATCCTCCCGGGAGCGGACCACGAGCAGGGGCGCGGTCACGTCGAGCAACCCCGCCCGCACCCGGTCCAGCTCCAGCAGCAGGGAGCGTGCCGCCCGGGCGGGCACCAGGGCGTAGGAGCCCTCCTCCACCCCGTCGAGGGCGATGTCGTCGGCGGGCATCCCCGCCAGCTCTCGGGGCGCGAAGGGCACCACGTACTGCAGGATGCCCGACAGCCGGGACAGCGGGCCGGGGGGGATGCGCACCGGGGGGTTGATGACCACCGCGGCCGCGATGTCGTCAGCGCGTCGGGCGGCCAGGTCCAGGGCGATGGTGCCCCCCATGGAGTGGCCGATGATCGCCACCTGGCGGCAGCGGCTGACCAGGTGCTCCAGGACACGCTCGACCGCGGCGTACCAGTCGGCGTAGCGCGTGCGGGCCAGGTCGTGATGGCTGGTGCCGTGCCCGGGGAGCAGGGGCACCTCCACGCTGTAGCCCTGGGCGGCGAGGTGCTGGCCCAGGGGCCGGGTTCCCACGGGGTTGCCGGTGAAACCGTGGACCAGGATGACCCCGTCCGCCCCGCGCCGCCCCCGGCCCACGGCCGACCACGGCTCCGCCCCGGGGATGCTGACCGCCGCCTCCACCGACCCGCTCCTTCGCGTCCGACCCGGCCCGTGCCGCCGGGACCGGGGTCACCGTAGCGTCACCTCCTAGGCTCCCCGGGTACCCACACCGAGGGAGGTCCGTCGTCGACCGCGGTCGCGGCTGTGCGCTCGGGGCGTCGCTGCTGACCGTCGCGACGTTCGAGCTGCTGCGTGCCTTCCTGCCCGGCGTGTTGCTGGTCCTGCCCGCCGCCGGCGCGCTGCCGCTGACGGGAGGGATCGTCGCCGCTGTCGCCGTGTTGTGCGGCGCCCCCCTGCTGGGGGCCGTGGCGGTGCGCTGGCGGCCCACACCCCTGTGGGTGGGCGCCGTGTGCATCCTGGCCGCAGCCCACGCCGCCCTGCTCACCGGGCCGGGGGGCGGCACGTTGACCGTGGTCTCGGGCGTGGGAACCGCGGCGGGCCTACTCGGGTTGGTGCTCCTGGCCGCCACGGGCGCCTGCCCCCGCGGCCTGCGCCTGGGCGTGCTCATCGGGCTCGCAGGCGTGGTGCTCCTGCGGACCGCCACCGCCGGGCTGGGGCTGGTGTGGTCCGACACCGCGGGCGTGCGCACGCTGACGGCCCTGCTGATCGTCGGGCTGGTGGCCGTGGCCGGCTCCCTGCGCCCCACGCCAGCGGAGGATCGCGCCGCGGTCCCACGGGCGTGGGTCTGGGCCTGGCTGGTGCCGGCCGTGGTGCTCACGGCCGCGCTGACCGGCGCGACGGGACGGTTCGCCGTCGCCACGGGGTGGACACCGGCGCAGGTCGCGGCCACCA
>SKTN01000149.1 GCA_007117945.1 Nitriliruptoraceae bacterium
CGCGGGGCGGGTGCACCGGTGCGCCGCCACCCCGCTGCCGCGTACGGCGCGGACGAGGCCGGGACCGGGGCCCATGGGCCGCAAGCCGGTCGTCGCGCGCCGGGGGCACCAGCGCGACGAGCAGCGCGGGGATGGCGACGGCCAGTAGTGCCACGTCGCGGCCGAGATCGGTCACCAGCACGCCGAAGAGGCTCGGGCCGACGATGAACCCCGCGGCGATGCACACGATGGCGAGGGTGAACCCGGTGGTGGGGCGATCGTGGAAGACCACCTGGCTCCACATCACCACCAGCGCGAACCCGGTGGCGAAGCCCACCCCGAACTGGGCGGCCGATCCGAGCGCGGCGAGGACCGACCCGGGCGTGACCAGCAGCGCCAGCGGCGCCGTGCCGACCAGGAGCAGCGCCACCGCCATGGGAAGCCGCAGGCCGTACCGGTTGGCGATGCTGCCCCCGAAGACGCCGACCGCACCACCGGCCAGCCCCAGGGCCGCCCACATCGCCGGACCGATCCAGTCGTCCAGGCCGGCCGCCTGTGCGCTTTCCGGGGCGTAGGAGAAGTAGGCACCGGAGGTGATCGAGATCCCGAGTGCGACGGCCAGCATCCGCACCGAGCGGGCGGTGAAGAACCATCCCAGACGCGGGCGTCCGCGGTCGGGCACCGGACCTACGGCGTCCGGCGACAGGACGCGCCAGGCCGCGGCGGCAGCGATGAGTCCGATGACGGCGAAGCCCCACCACACCGACCGCCACTGGTCCTCGGCTACCAGCACGAGCACGCTGGCGACCACCAGACCCAGGGGCGAGCCGGCGTTGACCAGCGCCAGGGCACGGCGGCTGCGCACCGGCGGGACCTGCGCGTCGACGGCATCGGAGAAGGGTGCCCACGCTCCGCCGGCACTCGTGCCCGCCGCGATCAGCCCCACCGCCAGCAGCGTCTGCCCCGGGGCGAGGGCCGTGATGGCCGCACCGACCGACAGCAGCAGACAGGCGGACACCACGGGCGCGCGGGGCCCGTAGCGGGCGGTGGCGACGCCGGTCAGCACCGCGGTCACCAGGTAGCCGGCCTGCGCGGCGCTGGCGTAGTAGCCCAGCACGTCCAGCGACAGGTCGAACTCCTCCTGGAACCGCGGGACGAACAGCCCGTAGGCGAGCCGGCCGATGCCGTAGGTGGCCACCAGTGCCAGGAGACCGGCGCCGCCGACACGGGAGCTCTCGCGAAGTTGCATGTCGATCCCTCGAGGGCATCCGGCACGGCACACCGGACGCCCGTCCTCACCACCGAGCGGATCAGTGGGGCGCACCACAGGCAACGGCCGGCTACCGACGATGGACGGTGACTACCGTGGCACCGCGGCAAGGGAACCTCGGACCGGGTCCCACGCCGGGCCCCGGATCGCGCGACCGCCCGTAGCCACATCGCGGAGGAGGACGAGCCCATGCCCCGGCCGGTGGTGCACGCCTTCGGGCCCCTGCGCATCGAGCTGGACGGTCAGACGCTCGGACCCCGCGACGTCGGCGGCCGCAAACCGAAGCTGCTGCTGGAGATCCTGCTGCTCGCCGACGGGCACCCGGTACCACGGGAACGGATCGCGCAGCTGCTGTGGGAACAGGACCCGCCGCGCAACGTGCCGGGCACCCTCGACACCTACGTCTCCGTCCTGCGCCGCACCCTGGGCACCCACCGTGACCTGCTGGTCACCGAGCACGAGGCCTACCGGCTCGTGCGCACGGAGCTGGAGGTGGACCTCGACCGCTTCGACGCGCTGATCGCCCGCGCCGGTGCATGCCCCGTCGGTACACAGCGACGTGCGCTGCTCGAGGAGGCCCTCGCCCTGGCACGCGGCGAGGTGCTCGAGGACGAGCCCTACGCCGACTGGCTGCAGGACACCCGGGGCCACTACCGCCACCGCGTGCTCGACGCGCGGGTGGCGGCGGGGCGGGCAGCCCTGGCCGCACGCGACGCGCCGGGGGCCCGCACCCACGCGGAGCGCTCCCTGCAGGACGACCCCCTCGACGAGCGGGCACACCGGCTCACGATGGTCGCCCACCAGCTCGCGGGGCGACGCTCCGCGGCCCTGGAGGCCTACGAGCGGTGCCGCACGGCCCTAGCAGAGGAGTTCGGCACGGACCCGAGCCCGGCGACCGAGGACCTGCACCGGGCCATCCTGCGGGGAGCGCCGACGACCGAACTGATCGCGGCGCTCGGTGGTACCGCGCTGCAACGCCCGTCACCGCCGACGGCTGCGGCACGCCGCGGCCGCGCCATGCGGGTCCTGCTGATCGAGGACACCCCGGCGGAGGCGCACCTGATCACCACCGCCCTTCAGGCCGGCGCGGTGCCCGTCCAGGTGGCGCACGTCCCGGACGGGGAGACGGCCCTCGAGCACCTTCAGGAGCAGGAGCCACTCCCCGACCTGGTCCTGCTCGACCTGGGTCTGCCGGGGCGCAGCGGCCACGAGGTGCTCGCGGAGCTCAAGCAGGACCCCTCGCTCCGCCGCATCCCCGTGGTGATGCTCACCTCCTCGACCGCCCAGGCCGACGTGGACCGCAGCTACGACCTGCACGCCAACAGCTACGTCACCAAGCCCACGGACCCCGACGAGCTCGCCGAGGTGGTGCGTGCCATCGAGGCGTTCTGGCCCCTCACCGCGACGGGCGCCGATCGGGGATCGTGAAGCAGAAGGTGCTGCCTGCACCCCGCGCCGAGCGCACCCAGATCCGGCCCCCGTGGCGCTCGACGATCTTGCGACAGATGGCGAGGCCGATGCCGGCGCCGTGACGCTGCTGCTGGTCCCGGGCGCGCCGGAACATCTCGAAGATCCGCTCGTGGGAGGCCGGATCGATGCCCACACCCCGATCGGCGATCTCGAAGCGCCAGCTGCCGGCCTGGCGGTGCGCGGTGACGGCCACGACCGGAGCCTCGCCGGGCACCGGGAACCGCAGGGCGTTCGCCAGCAGGTTCTGGAGGACCTTCCCGAGGCCGCGCTCCTGTCCTCTCACCGTCGGCAGGGACGCCACGGTCACCTGCGCGCCGGTGTCGTGCACCTGGACCGCGAGCGCCCGCAGGGTGCGCTCCACCAGCGCGGTCATGTCGACCTCGGTCTCCTCGTGCTGCTCCTCGCCCGC
>SKTN01000159.1 GCA_007117945.1 Nitriliruptoraceae bacterium
CCAGGACCGCGTCGAGCTCGGCCTCCACGCGCACCACGACATCCGGGTGGGTCAGGCGGCGCCAGGCGTCGGGGTCGCTGGGCAGCTCGCCCTGCCGGTAGCCGTGCAACTCCCACCACCGGTCCGAGTAGAAGGCCTCCCCCATGACCAGATCGATGTCCCACCACCCGTCCCGTGCTGCGGTCAGGACCCGCTGCAGCACCTCCTCGCTGTCCCGCAGGGCCCGCTCGGTGCGTCGCAGCTCGGTCACGTCCTGCAGGGTGCCGAGCACACGCGTTGCACCGGTGTCGGGGTCGCGCTCCAGACGCCCGAGCTGGTGGAGGGCCAGCACCTGTCCGTCGGGTCGCACCAGGCGGTAGTCGACCTCGTGGGTGCCCGTGCGCAGGGTGGTCGCCTCGATGGCGTCGACGACGGCGACGTCGTCGGGGTGCAGGAACTGGCGGATCGTGGTGCGGTGCGGGACGTAGGTCTGGGTATCGAGCCCGAAGATCTCGAACACCACGGGCGACCAGGTCAGCAGCTCCGTCGCGACATCGGCGTGCCAGTGCCCGATCCGCGCCAGGCCCTGGGACTCCTCGAGCAGCGCCCGGGTGCGCTCCAGCTCCGCGTGTGCGCGCTCGCGCTCGCGCCGGTCCGTGATGTCCTCGATGGTGCCGAGCACCCGCACCACCGCCCCGTCCCCCTGGATGGCGCGGCCGAGCGTCCTGACCGTGCGCTCGCTGCCGTCGGGCGCCAGGAAGGCTAGCTCCAGGTCGTAGGGCGCCCCTGTGGCCACCAGCCGCTCGAACGCCGGCCCCAGGATCGCCCGGGACGCCGCGGGGTAGCGGGCCAGGCTCATCTCCACGGACCACTGACCCGCTCCGGGGTCCGTGCCGTGCAGCCGGTGGGTCGTCGCCGACCAGATGATCCGGCCGGAGCCGACCTCCATCTCCCAGGTGCCGATCCCCGACTCCTGCTCGAGGAGCTCCCGGGCCGCGCGGTCCTGGTCTGCGCCGGACCCTGTCACCGCTGCCGCCCCTCGGGGTGTCACGGGCCAGCGCCGGGTGCTGGCCGTGGATCGTGCGCGTGCACCGAGCACCAGGCCGCCACGCCATCAGGCCCTCGAGCCGTCAGACCGTCGGGCCCTCGGACCGTCGGGCCCGCAGGCCGCCAGGTCGTCGGACCATGCGGCCAGTGGACCATCGGGGTGGCGAACCACAGGGCCGCAAGCACCGTCAGGCGACGGCGAGCGGCCCCTGCCTCCGAGCACTCACCCGACGCTAGCACCGCCCTCGCCCCGACCCGGGGTGGGGGTGCCGCGGGCCCGGCGCGCCTGGGAGCGCAGCTCGGCGAGCCGCTCGGCGATGGGTGCCTCGTGGCCGTGGTGCGAGGGGGCGTACACCTCGGTACCGACCAGCTCCTCGGGCAGGTAGGTCTGCCCGGGCGCGAACCCGCCGGCGTGGTCATGGGGGTAGTCGTAGCCGGCGCCGTGGCCCAGCGCCTCGGCCCCCCGGTAGTGGGCGTCCCTGAGGTGGGGCGGGACGGCGAGGTTGCCGCCGCGGCGCACCAGGGCCTCCCCCTGCGCGAGGGCGCGCGCGACGCTGTTGGACTTCGGCGCGGTCGCGAGGGCGATCGCGGCGTGGGTGAGGGCGTAGCGCGCCTCGGGCAACCCGACCTTGTCGAGGGCATCGAAGGCGGCCACGGCCATCGGCAGGGCCTGCCGGTCGGCCAGACCGACGTCCTCGGAGGCGAAGATCACCATCCGCCGCGCGAGGAAGCGCGGGTCCTCCCCCGAGGCCAGCATGCGCAGCAGCCAGTACACCCCGGCGTCGGGGTCCGAGCCGCGCAGGGCCTTGATGAAGGCGGAGATCTGGTCGTAGTGGCCGTCGGCGGCCTTGTCGTAACGGAAGCGCTGCATGGCGTCGGCCACCTCGGCGACACCGAGGTGGCAGCTGGGCCCATCGGTGCCCGCGCGGTCCACCCCGGCAGCGGCCGCGGCGACCTCCAGGGCACTGAGCGAGGTCCGTGCGTCGCCGTCGCCGACGGTGATCAGGTGCGCGCGGGCCTCGTCGTCGAGGGTGACCCGGCCGCCGAAGCCCCGGTCGGGATCGGTGCAGGCGCGCTCGAGGAGCACCTCGATGTCGCCGGCGGCGAGGGGCTCCAGGCGGGTCAGCTGGCAGCGTGAGAGCAGGGGCGCGTTCAGTTCGAAGAAGGGGTTCTCCGTCGTCGCGCCGATCAGCGTGACCCAGCCGGCCTCCACCCCGGGCAGCAGGGCGTCCTGCTGGCCCTTGTTGAAGCGGTGGATCTCGTCGATGAACAGCACCGTGCGCCGGTCCCTGAGCTCCAGGCGGCTGCGGCCCTCCTCGATCACGCGGCGGACGTCCTTGACCCCGGCGGTGACCGCGGAGAGCTCCGTCCACGCGGCGTCGACGTGGGCGGCGATCACCGTGGCAAGGGAGGTCTTGCCGACGCCCGGTGGTCCCCACAGGATCAGCGAGCGCAGGTCCCCGCGGTCGAGCATCGCCCGCAGGGGCTTGCCCGGGCCCAGCGTGTCGAGCTGGCCGACGTACTCGTCGAGGTCGCGGGGACGCAGCCGCGCCGCCAGGGGCATCGAGGTGGGGATGTTGCCCGGTCGCCGACGATCGCCGTGGTCGGTGACCGGCCGACCCGCCTGCGGGTCGGCCGCGTCACCGAACAGCTGCGGGTCGCTCATGGCCCGGACCGTACCTGCGGAGGCGGCCGCACCGGTGCCGTCGCCCGTGCCCACCCCGGGCGGCGACCCCCCGTGGCCACGCCGCCGCGTCGCTCAGCGGCGCGCCCGACGGTGTGCAGCGAAACGACCGCATCCGCGTCGAAACCCTTCACACCACCCGCACGCGCCACAGCCCCCGGCCCCGACGACCCACCCTGTGCAGCGAAACGACCGCATCCGCGTCGAAACGCTGCACACCACCGCGGGGGCGGGACCGGGCGACGGGACAGCGGGCCAGGCGACGGGCCGGGCGACGGGACAGCGGGCCAGACGACGGGCCGGGCGACGGGACAGCGGGCCAGGCGACGGGCCGGACCCCGGGACGGGCGAACGGACAGCGGCACGGGAAACCGGACCGCGACCGGACCCCGGGACGGGCGATCGGACGACCAAACC
>SKTN01000319.1 GCA_007117945.1 Nitriliruptoraceae bacterium
CCTGACCGGCGTGCTGTGCCTGCTGGCCGCCGTGACCCTGCTCACGATCTGACACCCCGAGGGAAGCGATGAGGAACGTGAGGACCGTCAAGGAACTGCTCGTCGAAGCGAAGGACGCCGCTGAACTGATGGTCGACCTCGCCTACGCAGCGATCTTCTACGGTGACGACGCCCTCGCACGGGAGGTGCTGCGCCTCGAGGACCGTGTGGACGAGCTCCTGGTGGACCTGCGGTCGGTCTGCATGCTGGCGGCGCGGACCCGCGACGACGCCGACCAGCTCGCGGGGGTGCTGTCCATGGCGGTGTCGATCGAGGGCATCGCCGACGCCGCCGAGGACATCGCCCGGGTGGTGCTCAAGGACCTGGGGGTCCCCGCGGAGCTCCGCGACGATCTCCGGCACGCCACCGAGGTGACCGCGCGGGTCAAGATCCGGGCGGAGAACGAGCTCGAGGGCACCACCCTGCGCGAGCTCGAGCTGCCCAGCCGGACGGGCATGTGGATCATCGCGATCCGTCGGGACGTCCACTGGGTGCACGGGCCGGAGGGCGACGAGGTGCTGCGCGAGGGTGACGCGCTGTTCCTGCAGGGACCCCGCGAGGGTGTGGACGAGGTCCGCCAGCTCGCCGGTGCGCCGCCGCGGGCGCTCCCCGAACCGCCGGAGCGGGGCAAGCTGTCCCACCTGGACCGGGCCGTGGATCTGGTCGTGGAGCTCAAGAACGTCTCCGAGGTGGCCGTGGGGCTGGCCTACTCCGCGATCCTGCTGCGTGATGCCTCCCTGGCCGCGGAGGTCAGCGCGATCGAGGACCAGTCGGACGAACTGTTCCACCAGCTCGAGGGCTGGGTGCTCCGCGCAGCCGCGGAGCTCGACGACCCCGAGGAGCTGCGGGGCATGCTCCACCTGGCCGCAGCGGCCGAGCGGATCGTGGACTCCGCGCAGTCGATGTGCCGGATCATCGAGGAGGAGGGCCTGCCCCACCCGATCATCGCGGCCGCGCTGGCGGAGGCGGATGAGATCGTCGCCGAGGCGATCGTCGCCGAGGGCAGCGAGGTGGCGGATCGCACCCTGGGTGAGCTGAAGCTCCAGACCGAGACGGGCATGGAGGTACTGGCGGTCCACCGCGCGAACCGGTGGATCTACCGGCCGCGCCGCCACCACCGCAACCAGGCCGGCGACCGGCTGCTGGCGATGGGGCCGGAGGAGGGCGCCCCACGGCTGCGGCAGTTGGCCGGCGACGTGCGCCCGGAGGGCGAGGAGGGCTGGATCGAGCCCGAGGACGAGGAGCAGCGCTAGCGCCCCTGCCCGTCCACCGCCGTGGCCCGGGCGGCTCCCCGGACCCCGGTCACGCGATGGACGCCACGGGCCGGAGGTAGCGCCGGAAGGCGATGCAGAAGGCGATCACCGACAGGCTCATCAGCGTCATGCCGTTGGCCAGCTGCCAGGACGAGCCGTCCAGCGGGGACAGCGCCAGGGAGATCAGCAGCCAGAAGGTGCCGTGCAGGGTGTGACCGATGATGTGGAGCATCGCCGTCAACCGCCACCGGCGTGCCAGCTCCGGGACGACACGGCGGCCGAGCACGTCCTCCGGGATCTCGCGCCGCAGGAGGGCCATCGCGAGGCGGTGCCGCTCGATCTGACCGAGGGTGCGTTCCCACAGCTCCTCCCACTCGCGATCGTTGAAGCGCATCCGGGCTCCCTTCAGGCCGCGGTCAACCGGTCGAGCACACCCTCGAGGTCCTTGCGGTAGCGGCCGAGCCGGGGCTTGTGCAGCACCGACAGGCTCGCACGCGGCCCATCCAGGCCCGGCCCGCGATCACGACCCGCACGCCCGACCCCGGGCCAGTCCAGGGGCACCTCCTGCCAGGCCTCGAGCACGGGTACGAGGTAGACCGGGGTGGCGTCGGGCAGCGTGAGCTCGGCCTTCAGCCCCCGTGACAGCAGCTGCTGGTGCACGTGGGCCAGCACCTGGGGTGCGGCTGCCGCCTGGGCGCGGTTGCAGCCGTAGAGCTCGAGGTCAGGTACCCCGAAGCGGGCAGCCCCGTGGGTGCGGACCCACCGCGTGCCCTCCCCGTCGACGGCGGTGACGATGCCGTCGTCGTGTTCGACCGCACCGATCGCCACGCGGTGCATCCACGCGGTGTCACGGTCGGTCCGCGCCGCGAGGTCCCTGACCCCCTCCACCCGCCCCGTGAGCTGGCGGGCGAGCGCCTGCAGCAGCTTGGCCTGGCGCTGCAGCCCGCCCACCAGGCCGTCCTCACCGAGGTAGGTCTCGGTCCGCAGCAGCGGCCGGTCGTCGGCGTCGTCGGTGAGGGCGCGTACCACGGCCTTCTGCATCCGGCCGCCCCACTGGACCTCCTGGGCGAGGTGGCCTTCCCCACGCACCGCGCCCGCCCGGTCGAGGTCACCGGTCCTCGCGGCCGCTCGCACGACCACCTCGACGTCCTCCACGGGGTCGTCGAGGAGCAGCGCGATCTGTGAGACGTAGCGGTCGGCCACCTGCGGCTCCGGGACGACGGGATGCGTAGGGTGCCCTGTCCGCGGCCGCCTGGCACACCGACCCTCGGACGGGTGTCCGTCGCGGCTCCCGGGGACGGACGGGTGGTGCCCGCCGGGCACCCGATCACACCCCGAGGTCGCGACCGATCAGCAGCCGCTGCACCTCGCTGGTGCCCTCACCGATCTCCAGGATCTTCGCGTCCTGGTAGAAGCGACCCACCCGGGTCTCGGTGGTGAAGCCCATACCGCCGAAGATCTGGGTGGCCTCGCGGGCAGCGCTGACCGCCGCCTCGGAGCTGTACAGCTTGGCGATGGAGGCCTCGCGCTTGTAGGGCAGGCCCGCCTGCTTGCGCCGGCAGGCGTAGCGGTACATCTGCCGGGCGGTCTGGGCAGCCACCTCCATGTCGGCGATCTTGAAGGCGATGGCCTGGTTGGCGGCGATGGGGCGGCCGAAGGCCTCGCGCTCCCGGGCGTAGCGCACGCACTCGTCCACGCAGCCCTGGAGCAACCCCACGGCCAGGGCGCTGATCGCGATCCGGCCGTCGTCCAGGGTCTTCAGGAACTGCCGGAGCCCCTGCCCCA
Organism: Nitriliruptoraceae bacterium; assembly: GCA_007117945.1. Taxonomy (GTDB): domain Bacteria; phylum Actinomycetota; class Nitriliruptoria; order Nitriliruptorales; family Nitriliruptoraceae; genus T1Sed10-7. The sequence goes on from SKTN01000319.1 coordinate 3,078, forward strand.
CCGCACCGAGGGTGTGGTCCACCGGGACCCGCACCCCCTGCAGG
>SKTN01000155.1 GCA_007117945.1 Nitriliruptoraceae bacterium
ATGCGCAGCCGGCTGGAGGCCATCGCCGCCAGCCACGGGGACGGCGCCTGGGAGGTGCGCGGCCGGGGGATGATGCAGGGCCTGGACGTGGGCGACGGGGCGCTGGGCAAGGCCATCCAGGCGGCCGCCTTCGAGGGTGGCCTGCTCTTCGGTCCCTGCGGCACCGGTGGTCGGGTACTGAAGCTGATCCCGCCGCTCAACACCTCCGAGGAGGATGTGGCGCTGGGGATGGACCGCTTCGAGGCCGCCATCGACGCGGCGCTCGTGACGGCCTGAGACCACCGGAGGAGATGCCACCGTGCTGACCGCGATCGATCCCACCACCGGCTACGAGATCCACGAGGTCGAGGCGGCTGACGACGCCGCCCGCGAGGCGGTGATGGCGCGCGCCGCCACCGCTTTCGAGGCCTGGCGCCACACCAGCTTCGACGACCGCGCCGAGGTGCTGCGCACCGTCGCCGCGCGCATGCGCGACGACGTGGAGCGTCTCGCGATGCTGATGACCGTGGAGATGGGCAAGCCCATCACCGAGGCCCGGGGCGAGGTGGCCAAGGCCGCCTGGGCCGCGGACCACTACGCCGAGCACGCGCAGCGCTACCTCGCCACCGAGGTGCTGCCCTCGGACGCCACGTCCTCCTACGTGCAGTACCTGCCGCTCGGGCCCGTACTCGGCATCCTGCCCTGGAACGCACCCTTCTGGCTGGCCTTCCGGTTCGTCGCCCCCGCACTGATGGCGGGCAACACCTGCGTGATCAAGCACGACCCCCACGTCCCCGCCTGCGCCGAAGCCATCGCGGAGCTGTTCGTGGACGCGGGCGCGCCCGAGGGCATCTGCCAGCAGCTGCCCCTGGAGACACCGGACGTCGCCGCGGCGATCCGCGACCCCCGCATCCAGGCGGTGTCCTTCACCGGTTCCGACCGGGCCGGTGCCGCCGTCGCCGCGGAGGCTGCCGGAGCGCTGAAGCCGGCGGTGCTGGAGCTCGGCGGCTCCGACCCGGCGATCGTGCTGGCCGACGCGGACCTCGAGACCGCGGCCGACGCCATCGCGCTGATGCGCATCATCAACGCCGGTCAGTCCTGTATCGCCGCCAAGCGGATCCTGGTGGAGGCGACCGTCCACGACCGGTTCGTGGGGCTGCTCGAAGAGCGGCTCGCGGCCCTGGTGGTGGGCGACCCCCGCGAGGAGTCCACCCAGATCGGGCCCCTGGCCCGCGCGGACCTGCGCGACAACGTGCACCGGCAGGTGCGGGCCACCATCGACGCCGGGGCCACGTGCCGGCTGGGTGGCGAGATCCCCGAGGGTCCGGGGTTCTTCTACCCCGTCACCCTGCTCACCGAGGTGACCCCCGACATGGTGGCCAGCTGCGAGGAGACCTTCGGTCCCATCGCCGTGGTCACGCAGGTCGCCGACGCGGACGAGGCCCTCACCGTCGCCAACGACACGCCCTACGGCCTGGCCGCCAGCGTGTGGACCACCACCGAGCGCGGTGAGGCCATGGCCCGCGACATCGAGGCCGGACAGGTCGCGGTCAACGGCGTGGTCAAGACCGACCCGCGGCTGCCCAGCGGCGGGATCAAGCGCTCGGGCTACGGTCGCGAGCTCGGCCCCCACGGCATCCACGAGTTCGTCAACGCCCAGCAGGTGTGGGTCGGACCCAAGCAGGAGTGAGCATGACCCACCACGCGGACCACCCCGACGACACGGACCGGGGCGCCGACCCGGCGCTGCACGCCCGTCCTGGCACACGGGCGGTGTGGGCGGGTGAGCACGGCGGCTTCATGGACCGTGCCACCCAGGTCCCCATGGTGGGCAGCGTCGCCTTCGGCTACGACGACCTCGACACCTGGTACGAGGTCGCCACGGGTGCCCGCGAGGGCCACATCTACGGCCGCAACACCAACCCCACCGTCGCGGTGTTCGAGGAGAAGCTGCGCATCCTCGAAGGCGCCGAGGACGCCACCTCGGCGTCCACGGGCATGGGCGCGATCAGCGCCGTGCTGTGGGCCCTGCTGCGACCCGGCGACCGCGTGGTCAGCGTCAAGGACACCTACGGCGGCACCTCGAAGCTGTTCACCGAGTTCCTGCCCGACTACCGCATCGAGGTGGAGCTGGTCGACACCACCGACCACGACGCCATCGAGCGCGAGGTCGCCCGCGGCTGCGATCTGCTCTACCTCGAGACCCCCACCAACCCCACCCTGAAGCTGCTGGACCTCGAGCGGCTGTCGGCCGCCGGGCACGCCGCGGGAGCCGTGGTCGTGGTGGACAACACCTTCGCCACCCCGATCAACCAACAGCCCCTGGCGCTCGGTGCCGACCTGGTGGTCCACAGCGCGACCAAGTACCTCGGTGGGCACGCCGATGCCCTTGGCGGGGTGGTCGCCGGTCGCACGGAGCTGATCGAGCGGATCTACCACTACCGGGAGATCAACGGCGCGACCCTGCACCCCGAGGCCGCCTACCTGCTGCTGCGGGGGCTGAAGACCCTGCACCTGCGCGTGGAACGCCAGCAGCACAACGCCCAGGGGGTCGCGGAGTACCTCGAGGCCCACGAGGGCGTGACGGTGGTCAACTACCCCGGTCTGGCCTCCCACCCCCAGCACGAGCTCGCGACCCTGCAGATGCGCGGCTTCGGCGGGATGCTCAGCTTCGGGTTGGAGGGGGGCCTCGACGCGCTCGCCCGGTTCTTCCCCCGGCTGCGCTTCGCCCACGCGGCCGCCAACCTCGGTGCCGTGGAGACCATCGTCGCGCCACCGGCGACCTCCAGCCACGTGGAGTGTTCACCTGCGGAGCGGGCGGCGCTGGGCATCCCCGAGGGGCTGCTGCGCTACTCCGCGGGCATCGAGGACCTCGAGGACCTGCTCGCGGACCTCGACCAGGCCTTCGCCGCCCGGTGAGCCGCGGCGCTCAGCGCTCGCTCGGCCGGATCACCAGCACGGGGCAGCGGGCGTGACGCACGCACTGCTCCGAGACCGACCCCAGCTTGAGGTCCTTGAACCCGCCATGGCCCCGGGCACCGACCACCAGCAGATCCGCCCCCCGGGAGGCCTCCACCAGACGGCGTGAGGGCTTGCCCGGCATGGCGACCAGCTGCACGTGCACGTCGACGTCGCGGGTCACCACCTCCTGCACGAACCGGGAGAGGTTGTGCAGGGCCACGTCGTGGGAGTGGCGGTCCTGCTGTTCGGTCCACCTGCGGGACTCGTCGGCCAGCTGCTGCACCGTGCTGCTGTCGGGGAAGTGGGAGCTGCCGAGGAAGGGCTCGCTGCGCTTGGCTGGCGGGTAGACGTACATCGCCGTCAGGTCGGCGCCCGTCAACGCCGCCTCGTCCACGGCCCACCTCAGCGCCGCCTGTGCCTCGGGTGATCCGTCGATTCCGACCACGATGGACGACATGGGCTGCTCGCTTGGCTCGGTGACGCAGGGCGGACCTGCAGCCTACGGTGGCGCCCACCGGACCACCACCGCGGAGCACCCCGCGGTGCCCAGCACCGGCCGACGAGCGACCCCGAGGAGACCACGTGAAGCTGGCCATCCTGTCCCGCGCGCCCCACAGCTACAGCACCCGACGGCTCCGAGCGGCGGCGGAGGAACGGGGACACCGCGTCCGCGTGCTCAACACCCTGCGCTTCGCGATCGACCTCTCGGGCGGGGAACCCGACCTGCAGTACCGCGGGAAGCCGCTGTCGGACTACGACGCCATCCTGCCGCGGATCGGGGCGTCGATCACCTTCTTCGGGATGGCGGTGGTGCGCCAGTTCGAGCAGATGGACGTCTACACGCCGACCACGGCCGCCGGCATCGCCAACTCCCGGGACAAGCTCCGTTCGATCCAGATCCTGTCCCGCCACGACATCAAGATCCCCGCCACGACCTTCGCCCGCGACCGCGCCGACGTGCTTCCCGCGATCGAGCGGGTCGGGGGCGCCCCGGTGGTCATCAAGCTGCTCGAGGGGACCCAGGGGATCGGGGTGATCCTCGCGCCGGACACCAAGGTCGCCGAGGCCGTGATCGAGACCCTGCAGAGCACCAAGCAGAACGTGCTGATCCAGCGCTTCATCGCCGAGAGCCGCGGCCGCGACATCCGGGCCTTCGTGATCGGCGACCGCGTGGTGGCCGCGATGCGCCGCAGCGCTCAGGGCGACGAGTTCCGCTCCAACGTGCACCGAGGTGGCACGACCGAGGCCGTCGAACTCGACGACGAGTACCAGCGCGTCGCGGTGCAGTCCGCCCAGATCATGGGGCTGAAGGTCGCCGGTGTCGACATGCTGGAGAGCGACGACGGCCCGATGGTCATGGAGGTCAACTCCTCCCCCGGCCTCGAGGGCATCGAGGCGGCCAGCGAGCTCGACATCGCCGGTGCCGTCGTCGACTACGTCGCCAACCAGGTCGCCTTCCCCGAGCTCGACGTGCGCCAGCGGCTGACCGTGAGCACGGGGTACGGCGTCGCGGAGCTGCACATCGGTGACGGCTCCGGCATGGTGGGCCGCACCCTGGCCGACTCCGGCCTGCGCGAGCGCGACATCACGGTGCTGACCGTGACCCGCGGCACCCGCGTCGTGCCCAACCCCCGGGGCAGCCGTGCGCTGGAGTCCGGCGACCGGCTGCTGTGCTTCGGGCGTCTCGAGGAGATGCGCGATCTCGTGCCCGCCCGTCGCCGGCGTCGTGCCCGACCCAAGGTGGAGCCGCTGCCGCCCGAGGCCGTCGAGGAACTGGCGGCCAGCCACGAGGAGCCGGCCCCACCCCTGACCGAAGCCGACACCGTCACCAAGGACGCCCCATGAGCCTGACCGACACCCGTGTTCTGGTCCTCGCCGCCGACCTGTTCGAGGACAGCGAACTGCTCTACCCCGTGCTCCGTCTGCGCGAGGAGGGCGCCGAGGTCACCACCGCGAGCCCCGACGGAGGCGCCGTCGCGGGCAAGAAGGGCCACGGCCCCTTCCCCGTGGACGCCAGCGTGGAGGAGGTGAAGGTGGAGGGCTTCGACGCCCTGGTGATCCCGGGTGGCTTCGCCCCCGACGCCCTGCGCCGCTCCGCCACGGTCCTGGAGCTCGTCCGGGCCTTCGACGCCGCGGACAAGCCCATCGCCTTCATCTGCCACGCCGGGTGGGTACCGATCTCCGCGCGCATCATCGAGGGGCGGCGTGCCACCAGCTTCCTCGCGATCAAGGACGACATGGTCAACGCGGGCTGCCACTGGGAGGACGCCCCCGTGGTGGTCGACGGCAACCTCATCTCCTCGCGCCACCCCGGCGACCTCGGCCCGTGGATGCGGGCGCTGATCGAGGCCCTGGGCGGTCGGGTGAGCTGAGCTGCGGTTGGGGGTGGACCGGCTCCGGGCGGTCAGCTACCGTCATAGACGGTTGCGATAGCAACGACCGCCTCGTGCACCACCTCGTGAAGGGCTCCGCGATGCAGTTCGGCGTGTTCTCCGTCGGCGACATCACCCCCGATCCCACCACCGGCCGCGAACCCACGGAGGCGGAGCGGATCCAGGCGATGGTCGCCATCGCCTGCAAGGCCGAGGAGGTGGGCCTCGACGTGTTCGCCAGCGGCGAGCACCACAACCCGCCCTTCGTGACCTCCTCGCCCACCACGCTGCTCGGCTACATCGCCGCCCGGACCGAGCGGCTGATCCTGTCCACGGCCACGACGCTGATCACCACCAACGATCCCGTCCGCCTCGCCGAGGAGTACGCGCTGCTCCAGCACCTCGCCGGTGGCCGGGTGGATCTCATGCTCGGACGGGGCAACACCGGCCCCGTCTACCCCTGGTTCGGCTACGACATCCGCGACGCCCTCGACCTCACCATCGAGCACTACGGCCTGCTGCACCGGTTGTGGCGGGAGGACGTGGTGGACTGGGAGGGCCGCTTCCGGGCGCCGCTCACCGGGTTCACCGCGACGCCGCGCCCCCTGGACGGTGTCCCGCCCTTCGTGTGGCACGGCTCCATCCGCACGCCCCAGATCGCCGAGCAGGCCGCCTTCTACGGCAACGGCTTCTTCCACAACAACATCTTCTGGCCGCAGCACCACACCCAGCGCATGGTCACCCTGTACCGCGAGCGGTTCGAGGCCCACGGTCACGGCGCGGCGGACCAGGCCATCGTCGGGCTCGGCGGGCAGGTGTTCGTCCGCCCGAACTCCCAGGACGCCGTCGAGGAGTTCCGCCCCTACTTCGACGTCGCCCCCGTCTACGGCCACGGACCGTCGCTGGAGGAGTTCACCGCCGAGACCCCCCTGACCGTCGGCAGCCCCCAGCAGGTCATCGAGCGCTACGCCGCGATGCGTGCGCACGTCGGCGACTACCAGCGCCAACTCTTCCTGATCGACCACGCCGGCCTGCCCCTGTCCACGGTGCTCGAGCAGCTGGAGATCCTCGGCGGGGAGATCGTCCCGGCACTGCGCCGGGAGCTGGCGGCGGACCGGCCGGCACACATCCCCGACGCCCCGACCCACGCGAGCCTGCGCGAGGCCGCCGCAGCGGGGCGACAGGACCTCCTCGACACCGCTCCCGGGGCCTGACCCCCGGGCGGGACGCACGCCGCCGACCGTCCCGCGAGGCTGGCCCTGCACCGGCCCGCGTGCACAGCCGGCGGTTGGTGGCCTAGCTTCCCGGTACCAACCGGGCGAGCCGATCGATGCACGGTCCGAGTGACCGTGGAAGCGGGCAGTGATGACCGGAGAGGGGCTGAGCGCGAGCACGTGGCGTCGACTGTGTGACGCCCACCCCGCGGTCATGCTCCTGGTCGAACCCACCGACGGTCGGGTCGTGGCCGCGAACCGGGCAGCCGAACGCTTCTACGGCCACAGACACGCCACCCTGTGCGCCCTCGGCCTCACCGAGCTCAGCGTGGCGGCGGCCACGGAGGTCCTCGAGGGACTGCGCTCCGCGGTGGCGGAGCAGGGCACCACCGCCGTCGTCGCGCACCGCCGCGCGAACGGCCAGGTCCACGACGTGGAGGTGGCAGCGGCGCCCCTCGAGCTCGACGGCCACACCCTGCTCGCCTGCGTCGTCCACGACCGTGGGGCGGTGGCCCGCGACGGGGCGGCACCGGCCGCGGACGTGCTGGACGGCGGGCACCAGCGGGCGGAACGGCTCCAGGCGCAGCTGGCCGCCTCCCACCGCCGGTTCGAGGCCCTCGTCGAGCATGCCAGCGAACCGATCCTGGTGCTCACCCCCGAGGGGGAGATCACCTACGCCAGCCCGGCGGCAGCGGCGTTCCTGGGGGGCACGGAACTGTCCCCCGCGCAGTTGCGCGCGCGGATCCCCGACGCCGACCGGTCCCAGCTGCGCTCGGCCTGGCGGGCCATCCTCGAGGGAGCCGACCACCCCCAACACGTGGTCCTGCGTGTCCGGCGTGCTGACGGCCGCTCCCGCCACCTCGCCGTCACGCTGTCCGACCTGCGCGACTCGGTGCCCGTCGGTGGCATCGTGCTGACGGCACGGGACCTCACCGATGAGCTCGCCGTGCGCTCCCGGCTGGAGCACCAGACCACCCATGACGGGCTGACCGGCCTGGCCAACCGGGATCTGCTCCTCGACGAGCTCCGGCGCTTCGCCCACGGTCACGCGACCGCGCCGCGCCGTGGCGCGCTGATCCTGCTGGACCTGGTGGGCATGTCGGGCATCAACGACCGGACCGGGCACCGCACGGGCGACTACCTGCTGCGCAGCGTCGCCCACCGGCTGGTCGAGGCTGCCGGTAGCGGTGCGACCGTGGCACGCACCAGCGGCGACGAGTTCGGGGTCCTGGTGCCCGGCCCACGCGACGAGGCGGCGGCGCTGCGCACGGCACGGGCGTACGCGACGCTGTTCGACGAGCCCTTCACCACCCCGGGCGGGGGCAGCGTCCTGCTGCGCGCGCGCTTCGGGGTGGCGCTGGCCGGTGGGCCGGACAGCTCCGCCGCCGGGATCCTCCGGGATGCGAACCTGGCGCTCAGCGCGGCCGACGCCCCCGCCACCGGCCGCATCCGGGTGTGCGACGACCGGCTGCGACGGGCGGAGGAGCGCCGGCTCGCCCTGGAGTTCGAGCTGGCCACCCCGGGCATCACCGAGCAGTTGGACCTGCTCTACCAACCCATCGTCGACCTCGCCCGCGACCGGATCACCACCCTCGAGGTGCTGCTGCGCTGGGACCACCCGGGGCTCGGACGGATCGACCCCTCGGAGTTCGTGCCCCTGGCCGAGCGCAACGGGGCCATCGTGCCCATCGGGACCTGGGTGCTGCGACGGGCCTGCCAGCAGCTGGCCGCATGGGACGCCAGCGGGCTGACCCCACCGCTGACGATCGCGGTCAACCTCTCCGCCCGGCAGCTGCTCGACGTCGATCTGGTGCCCGCCCTCGCGACGGCGCTCACCGACAGCGGGCTCGAACCCGACCGCGTCTGCCTGGAGGTCACCGAGACCGCCATCGCCGACAACAGCGCCGTGACCACGGCCACGGTGGAGGCGCTGGCCGAGCTGGGCGTGGGCATCCACATCGACGACTTCGGCACGGGCTACTCCTCCTTCGCGCAGCTGCGACGCTTCCCCTTCCACGGGCTGAAGATCGACCGTTCCTTCATCGAGCCCCTGGGGACACAGGCGGAGGCCGAGCCGATCGTGGCCGCACTCCTGGCCATCGCACAGGCCCAGGGGCTGGACGTGGTCGCCGAGGGCGTGGAGACCGACCTCCAGCTCGCCCACCTCCAGCGGCTCGGCTGTCCTCAGGCCCAGGGCTACCTGTGGGCGCACCCCCTGACGGCGGCGGAGGTCCCCGCCGTCCGGCGTACCGAGGTACCGCGTCGCGGTGCACCGCGGGCAGCGCACCGCCCGGCGTGATCAACTGCCGGTCCCCCGCCCCGCCGTCCACCCACTCCCGCACCCGCGGTGTCACCCTCAGACCCCGCGGTGGCCCGCTCCCAGGAACCGCCCATGACCGCCCCCGCGCCCACCGACGGCTTCGCCGACCTCGGGCTCCGTGACGACCTGCTGGCGACCCTGCAGCAGCAGGGCTACGAGGAACCGACCCCGATCCAGCGCGAGACGATCGGTCCCCTGCTGACCGGCAAGGACCTCCTCGGGCAGGCCGCGACGGGCACGGGCAAGACCGCGGCCTTCGCCCTGCCGATCCTCGAGCGGCTCCCGCCCGGTGACCGCGGCACGGCGCCAACGGCGCTGGTGCTCGTCCCGACCCGGGAACTGGCGATGCAGGTGTCCCAGGCGGTGCACACCTACGGACGCCGGCTCGAGGCCCGGGTGCTGCCCGTGTACGGCGGACAGCCGATCTGGCGCCAGCTGAAGACCCTCGCCCGCGGCGTGGACGTCGTGGTGGCCACCCCCGGACGGGCCGTCGACCACCTCGCCCGGGGCACCCTCGACCTCGACAGCCTCGAGGTGGTGGTGCTCGACGAGGCCGACGAGATGCTCGACATGGGCTTCGCCGAGGACCTCGACGCGATCATCGCGGCGACCCCGCCGACCCGTCAGACCGTGCTGTTCTCCGCCACGCTGCCCCGCCGCATCGACCAGCTCGCAGCCCGCTACCTCACCGACCCCGTCCGGGTGACGATCGGCCGGGCGCAGGCCGGGGTCCAGCACACCCCGCAGGTCCGCCAGAGCGCCTACGTGGTCACCCGGCAGCTCAAGCCCGCCGCCCTCGGCCGCATCCTCGACGTGGAGGCACCCGAGGCCGCGATCGTGTTCTGCGGCACGCGCAACGAGGTGGACGAGCTCACCGAGGTGATGAACGGGCGTGGCTACCGCGCGGAAGCGCTGCACGGGGGGATGGACCAGGAGCAGCGCGACCGCGTGATGGACCGGCTGCGCAGCCAGACCGCGGACCTGCTGGTCGCCACCGACGTCGCGGCCCGCGGCCTGGACATCGACCACCTCAGCCACGTCATCAACTACGACGTGCCGGCCGCGCCGGAGGGCTACGTCCACCGCATCGGCCGGGTGGGGCGCGCAGGACGCAGCGGGGTGGCCATCACCCTGGTGGAGCCGCGCCAGTCACGCCTGGTACGCGCCATCGAGCAGCACACGGGGAGCCGGCTGGAGGTGGAGTCGATCCCCTCCGTGGCGGACCTGCGTGCCCGCCGGCTGGAACTCACCCGCGAGACCCTGGAGCAGCGGCTCCTCAGCGATACCGACCCCGGGCGCTTCCGTGGCGTCGTGGAGTCGCTGAGCGACGAGTTCGACCTGCTCGAGGTGGCCCTGGCCGCGGTCGCCCTGGTCCACGACACCGTGGCCGGCAGCGACGCCGACGAGACCGAGTTGCCGGAGATCCGGCTGCACGACGAGCGCGGCGGCAAGGGAGGCCGCGGGGGCACCGGTGGGCGGGTCGGTGGCGGCGGGCAGCGCCCAGCCGGGCCAGGCGGTGGCCCCGGCCGCGACACCGCGCGGATCTACATCGGTGCGGGCAAGCGGCAGGGGATCCGACCTAAGGATCTAGTCGGGGCGATCGCCAACGAGTCCGGCCTCAGCGGCCGCGATGTGGGCAACATCGACATCACCCCGAACTTCTCCCTGGTCGAGGTGCCACGCGGCGCCGCCGACGAGGTGATCCGGGCCCTGCGGGCCTCCACGATCAAGGGGCGACGGACCACGGTGCGACCCGACCGGCACAGCTGAGCCGGGAGGAAGAGCTCGCGGCGCCCAGGTGTTGCAGGAGGGTGGGGGCGTGCCCTGCGCACACACGCGGCGCACCCGTCGCCCGTCCACGTCCCACAGGAGCTGTCGTGACCACCCCACCGATGCTGTTGGCCGCCGCTCTCGCCGCCGTCGTGCTCGCGGCCTGTACGGCCGACGCACCGGCCGCCACCCCCGAGGAGCAGGCCGCGCTGGTCGCGGACGAGCTCGGTCCCGACTGGGACGCCGAGGTCGTCGACGACGCCCGGGACGGCAGCTTCGTGGTGGCCAACCCCGTCGAGGCCGAGGTGTGGCGGATCGGCGACAGCACCGAGGCGATCGCGGCGTTGACCGCCGACACCCCCTGGGCCGGCTTCTGGCTGCCGGCCCTCGAGCAGGCCAGCACCGACCGCAGCAACGTCCGGGCGGTGGTGGTGGACGCCGACAGCCTGTCGGGGGAGATCGTGTCCTGGCAGGTCAACGTCAACGCGGCGGATCCGGGTCTCGACCTCGACCCACAGGCCTTGGCCGGCGACCTGCGGACCCGCTTCGAGGATCAGGGCCTCGAGGTCGATCAGGCACGTCCGGTCACCTGGGAGGGCCGGGACATCGCCCTGGTCGCCTTCGAGGTCCCCGCCGAGGCTTTCGGCGGGCAGCCCCGGTACGTCCGCCAGTGGTTTATCAGCACCGACGAGCCGGCCGCCATGTGGTCGGTCAGCTGTGACGCCCCCGCCGACCCCGACGGCACCGAGGAGCTGTGCCGCACCGGACTCGACGGGTTCCGGATCGCCGAGCCCCCGGCCCGGGACCGGGCGTGAGGCCGCAGCTCGGCGTCGCGGCGCTCAGCCGTCGGTGGGTTCGGCAGCGGGTGGTGCTGGATGGGCACGAACCGGCGTGGCTGCGGTTGCTCGTGGCAGCGGGTGAGCAGGGCAGCGGGGCGAGGTCACGGAGGCGGGACCGCCC
>SKTN01000314.1 GCA_007117945.1 Nitriliruptoraceae bacterium
ACCGAGGATGACGCCGAGGTGGTGTGGTTGACCGCGGAGTCGCTGGGCGACGACGACCCCGCGCTGGCCGCCCACCCCGAGCTCCCGGCGGTGTTCGTGTTCGACGCACCCCTGCTCGCGCAGCTGCGTCTGTCGGGCAAGCGCCTGGTGTTCCTGACCGAGTGCCTGGCCGACCTGGCCGAACGCCGTGCACTCACCGTCCACCTCGGCGATCCGATCGAGGTCCTTGCCGGGCGCCGCCTGGCGGCCACCGCCGCCCCGGTCCCCGGGTGGCGGCGACGCGCCGGCCACCTCGATGTGGTCGCAACCCACCCGTGGCCATGGCTGGTGCGGCCCCACGGCGGCTCGGTGGCCTCCTTCAGCGCGTGGCGCAGGGCCGCACGGGGTGGGCGCCGGTGAGTACGGCTCCGTAACCTCTGAGGCCGCGCACCTGCGCCGACCCACCCCACTCCCCGCAGCGCACCCGCCCCATCCCCCGCAGCGCACCACCTCCCCGCAGCACACCTGTTCCACAGCTCCACCCCACCCCGCTTCCACCTGGTGGCCGAACCTCGCCGCCTGTCCTGCTCCCACCCCGCCGAGGTCGAGATGTCCGGCAACACCACCTTCCGCCACTCCGGCGCCAGCATCCTCTCCGTCGAGGCAGCCGACGCCCCGATCGTCGTGCCCTCGACGCAGTTCGACGAGGCGCTGACCACCACCTACGAGCGGCTCGGGTTGCGCCCGGGCCTCCTCGAGGAGGTCGCCGGCATCGTCGAGCGTCGCTGGTGGCCCACCGACGTCAGCTACGCCGACGCCGCGGCGCGCGCCGGTGCGCAGGCCATCGAGGCGGCGGGCATCGACCGCGCCGACATCGGGCTGCTCGTCGACACCTCGGTGTGTCGCGCCCACCTCGAGCCCTCAGCGGCCGTGGACGTGCACCGCCAGCTGTCGCTGCCGAGCTCGTGCCTGAACTTCGACCTCGCCAACGCCTGCCTCGGCTTCGTCAACGCCATGCACCTCGCCGCCACGATGATCGACGGCGGGCAGATCCGCTACGCGCTGATCGTCGACGGCGAGGGCAGCCGGCTGCTCCAGGAGACCACCCTGGAACGGCTCGCACGCGAGGAGACCACCACCGCCGACGTCTTCGCGGAGTTCGCCTCCCTGACGCTCGGATCCGGCGGGGCGGCGATGGTGCTCGGGCCCAGCGACGCCCACCCCGAGGGTCACCGCCTGATCGGCGGCGAGTCACGCGCGGGGACGACGTACAACGACCTGTGCGTCGGCTCGATCGACCACATGCGCACCGACACCAAGGCGCTGCTCGAGGCGGGGCTCGAGGTCGCTGACGCGACCTGGATCACCGCGCGGGACAACGGCTGGGACTGGGGCAGTGCGGAGCACTACATCCTGCACCAGATCTCCGCGGTCCACACCCAGCTGATGTGCAAGCAGCTCGGCCTCGACCTCGAGCGGGTGCCGATGACCTTCCCCCACCGCGGCAACATCGGCCCGGCCTCCATCCCGACCACCCTCGCCCTGCACCAGGAGCACATCCGCCCCGGTGACACCGTGGTGATCGGCGGGATCGGCTCCGGCATCAACACCCTCGGCAGCGAGATCCTGTGGTGACCGACGCCACGGCTGCCGGGGGCAGACGGGCGAGCGAAGCGTCCCTGCCCCCGCCCGGACTCCCGGGGATGGACCCGACGTGGTCGCGGCTGGTCACCGCCACCGATGCCGACGGCCTCGAGCGGACCTGGCACGTGCTGGACACCGGCGGGAACCGCGCCGGTGCGGGCGCCACGGACGCCGGCACCACCGGCACGATCCTGTGCGTCCACGGCAACCCGACCTGGTCCTACGCCTTCCGCTCGGTGCTGGCGGACCCGCCGCCGGGCTGGCGGGTGGTGGCACCCGACCACCTCGACATGGGCTACTCCGAGCGCACGGGCACCCACCGCCCGCTGGCGCGCCGGATCGACGACCTCGGCCGCCTGACCGCGGCGCTGGGGCTGGACGAGGATGCGGGGGCCGGGCCCGTCGTGCTGCTCGCCCACGACTGGGGTGGCCCGATCGCGCTCGGTTGGGGCCTCGCCCACCGCGACCGGCTCGCCGGCGTGGTGCTGACCAACACCGCCGTGCACCAGCCCGGGGACAGCTCGGCCCCGCGCCTGATCCGCACCGCGCGGCTGCCGGGGATGCTGGAGCAGGTCACCGTGCGCACCCCCACCTTCGTGCGGGGCGCCACGGGGTTGGCCCGGCCCGCCCTCGACCGCCGCGTGCGGGCCGCCTACGCCGCGCCCTACGACACCGCCGCCCGTCGCGCCGCCGTGGGCGGCTTCGTCCGGGACATCCCCCTCGACCCCGCGCACCCGAGCGCCGCCACCCTGGACGCCGTGGCCGCAGGGCTCAGCGAGCTCGGGGGCGTGCCGACGCTGTTGCTGTGGGGGCCAGAGGATCCGGTGTTCTCCGACCGCTACCTCCACGATCTCGAGGCACGGCTGCCCCACGCGGACGTGCACCGTTTCGAGGGCGCCAGCCACCTCACGCCCGAGGACGCCGACCTCGCCGGGGCCCTGCGCCGGTGGGTGCCGGCCCGGGTCACGGGCGCCCCCGGCAGCAGCGACACCGAGGTGGTCGCGACGGAGCCGGGGTGCGGCGACCCGGCGCACGTCCACCGCAGCGGCGACACCGCGGTAGCGGACCCCACCACCGCCGGCTCGGCCACGACCCGCGAGCCCCTGTGGGCCGCCCTGACCGACGCCGCCCGCGCCACCAGCGACGCCATCGTCGAGCCGCCCGGTGCGGGTGACCCCAGCGGACCACCTCGGCGGACCTCCTTCGCCCGGCTCGACGCCGACGTCCACGCCCTGGCCGCCGGGCTCCACGCCCACGGGGTGCAGCCCGGTGATCGCGTCGCCTCCCTGGTGACCCCGGGCCGGGAGCTCGCCACCCTGCTGTACGCCTGCTGGCGGCTCGGCGCCGTGGTGGTCGTGGCCGACGCCGGGCTCGGCCCGAAGGGCCTCGGCCGCGCGCTGCGCAGCGCCGCACCGGACCACCTCGTCGCCATCCCGAAAGCCCTGGCCGCGGCCACGGCGCTGCGTTGGCCGGGCCGGCGGATCGCGGCCGGGGA
>SKTN01000240.1 GCA_007117945.1 Nitriliruptoraceae bacterium
CCGACACGTGGTGGGCGACCGTGTCGTGCAGCTCGCGGGCCAACTGTTCCCGTTCCCGTAGCCGCACCTGGTCCAGTTCGCGGACCCGGGAGGTCGCCCGGTAGCGGGCGGTCGTCCCCAGTGTCGCCGAGAACGAGAAGAACACCAGCCCGAGCGCCAGATCGCCCCAACCGGTCCGACCGGGGATGATCGCCAGGAAGACCAGCAGGATCGCCACCCCGATGACGATCTGTCGCCCGGACCCCCACCGCAGCAGCGCGTAGGGGAGCAGCAGGATCCAGGCCTGGATCCACAGCATCGTGAGCTCGGGGTCGACGCCCGCCAGGACCGCGACCATGTCGTAGGTGCCGATCGAGCCGAAGGCGACCGCCACCACCAGCAGGGGCCGGGTGCGTCGCCACGGCGCCAACAGCAGCAGCCCTACACCGAGCACCACGGCGCTGGTCCGCCACACCAGGTCGTCGCGGAGCAGTACTTCGAGAAGGGCACCGGTCGCCAGGGCGAGCACGAGCAGCCGGTCCCGCCACGTCCACGGAGGTGGCGCGGGAACACGGGGTTCGGCCCACAACGAGCGGACGGCATCGATCAGCATGCCAGCAAGCCTACGGACGCTGGGATGCCAGCGGCTCAGCCGAAAGGATGGATCCGCGCTCACCCGACCGGCCGGGGGAAACCGAGCCGGAACGCCGATGTCTCTCGCATCGGGACGCGTCAGGGTGCGGTCACGGTCGGTCCGAGCACCGACGCCCCGCGAGCCACCTCCTGAAGGAGTGCCCCATGAACGACGTCGGTCCGCACCGGCCACACACCGACACACCCGCCACCCGACCGCCGATCCTGAGCGCCCGCGGCGTCGTCAAGACCTACCGCAGCGGGACCCAAGAGGTCCACGCCCTGCGCGGCATCGACCTCGACGTTCACGCTGGCGAACTGGTCACCGTGATGGGGCCGTCCGGCAACGGCAAGACGACGCTGCTGAACTGCCTGTCCGGCCTCGACGACATCGACGCTGGCACCGTCACCGTCGACGGTGACGACCTGTTCGCCATGTCCGACGTCGAGCGCACCCGTCACCGCGCCACCCGGATGGGGTTCGTCTTCCAGGCGTTCAACCTGATCCCGGTCTTCTCGGCCGCCGAGAACATCGAACTCCCGCTGCTCATCACCGGAATCGCCCCCAGGGTCGCCCGCAAGCGCGCCCTCGACGTGCTCGGCCGCGTCGGGCTTGCGCGGCGTGCCGACCACCGGCCCGGGGAGCTGTCCGGCGGCGAACAGCAGCGCGTCACCGTTGCCCGGGCACTCGTCGGCGAACCGGCGCTGATCTGGGCCGACGAACCCACCGGCGCGCTCGACAGCCGCACCGCCGGCGACATCATCGGACTGCTGCTCGAGGTCCATTCCGCCGGACAGACGCTCGTGATCGTCACCCACGACGAGGGACTCGGCCGCACCGGCCAGCGTCTCGTCGTGGTGCGTGACGGCCGGGTCGCGCATGACGGTGACCCGCGCACCGCCCCTGCTGCCACCGAGTTGGTCCCCGCCGCCGCGACCCTCGCCGTCACGAGCGCCGAGGTGGCGTCGTGACCGCCACCGCCGTCCTCATCGGACTCTGCCTGGTCCTCGCGCTGCCGCTGGCCGTCACCGCCGTCCGCCAGCGCGCACTGGGTGCCATGGCGCTGCGCAACCTCAGCCGCCGTCGCACCGAAGCCGCCCTGGTCGTCGGTGGCGCGCTGCTCGGCACCGCCATCATCACCTCCGCGTTCGTCGTCGGTGACGTGATCGACGGGGCCGTCGCCGACGAGGCGCGCACGCGCTACGGCCCGATCGACCTCACCGTCACCAGCGCCGACCGCGACACGTTCGACGCGGCCACCGCGATCGTTCGCGAGGCGGTCCGCGACGGTGAACTCGCCGCTTCCGGCCGTCCCGAGCTCGGCAGCGTCGAACTCGGTGCCACCCGTCCAAGCGGCGTCGACGGCCTGCTCGACGTCACCGTCACCACGGCCACGCTCGAGGCGCCCGACCGCGACACCGCCCTCCCCCGCGTCGAGGTGGTGGCGCTCGACCTCGCCGAGGCCCGGACGTTCGGTGGCGAGGTGACCGACACCGGGTTGACGGATGCCGGCGACCTCGCACCCGGCGAGGTGCTCGTGTCCACGGCGACGGCCGAGCAGCTCCACCTCGACGTCGGCGACCGGCTGTTCGTGCACGTCGCCGACACCACCACCGAGGTGAGCGTCGCCCAGGTGGTCGACGAGGTCGGCCTCGCCGGCTACGGCGGCGTGATCGTCGCGCCCGGCACGCTGTCCGACGTGTCCGCTGCCGCCGAGGGAGCGGCGCCGGTCCGCCACCAGCTGCTCGTGTCCCTCGTGGGTGGTGTGTTCGACACCCGCGAGGCAGCCGGCGACGGCACCGACACCCTGCGGACCGCGCTGGCCGGGCTGCCCGACGTCCGCGTCGACGCGCCCAAGGCAGCTGTGCTCGACGTCGCCGAACAGGAAGGCGCCGGGTTCACCGAACTGTTCGCCACGATCGGCGCCTTCAGCGTGATGGCCGGCATCCTGCTGCTCGTCAACCTGTTCACCATGCTCGCCGAGGAACGCCGCACCGAGCTCGGGATGCTCCGCGCACTCGGGTTCACCCGCCGATGGCTCACCCGCACCTTCGCGCTCGAAGGGCTGCTGTACGCGCTGCCGGCGGCCGTGCTCGGCACCGGCCTCGGGCTCGGGATCGGGTGGCTCGTCGCCGTCGTGGCCGGGCCGCTGCTCGGTATGGCCGCCGACGGTGTCCGCTACCCGCTGGTCGTCGAGCCGGCCAGCCTCGCCGCCGGTGCTGCGCTCGGGTTGTTCGTCTCGCTGGTGACCGTCTGGCTCGCCAGCGTCCGTATCGCCCGGCTGCACATCGTCCGCGCGATCCGCGACCTACCCGAACCATCCCGACGTCGGGCGCAACGCCGCACGTTGGCGGTGTCCGGGATGGCGGTCGCCGCTGGCATTGCGCTCAGCGTCGCCGGTGTGATGGGGGAGGAGGGTGCCGCGCTGCTGCTCGGCGTTCCGCTCGCCGCCTACGCCGCCACACCGTGGCTGCGCCGGCTGGTCGGCGAGCGTCGGGTGCGGC
>SKTN01000241.1 GCA_007117945.1 Nitriliruptoraceae bacterium
AGGCGGCGCCATCGTCGGGAGTCGCACGCCCGGCGCCGGGGGCACGGGGTGCAGCCCCCGGGGCGGCGCGGGGCGCAACGTCGGTGGCGGCGCTCGGCGCCATCCACAGGTGCGGCTCGCGGTAGCCGCCAGCGTCGCGCTCGGCCTCCAGGATGGCCGGCTTGATGGCGCCGGGCACCAGGTAGGGACCCGATCCGGGGACCGGACGACCGAGCCACCGCTGCCAGTCCCGCAGCTCGGCACGCGCCACGAAGGAGCGGTCAGCGGCGCGCACGGGCACCAGACCGGCCCGCCAGGCCGCCCGGAACCACGGGTCGAAGGGCTCGCCGCGGTCGGTGACGAAGCTCGCGTACCGCGCGAAGGGCACCAGGGGGTAGTCGGCCTTCGCGTGCGGTCGCAGCAGCACCAGCAACCGTGCCGCGCCCCGCTGCGCACGCCAGCTGTCGAGCCCGGTGAGCACGGCACTGCCCACACCCCGTCCCCGCCACGGCTCGGTCACCACCACATCGAGCACCGCCAGGGTGTCCGCACCGGCCTCCCCGCCACGCGCCAGGGCTTCCCGGGCGCCTCCCGCCGGTGCGGACGATGCCGCACCGTCCCAGGTCAGCCGCACCGCCCGCACCACCGCGGCGACCTGGTCCTCGCCGTCCAGCAGCACCGCCGTGCCGGCGGGATCGTGCTCGGTGAGGCGGGACCGGGCGGGCGCGGTCAGCTCGGCCAGGAAGGCCGGCATGGCCCGCTCGACCCGTGCCACGGCGGCACCGTGCTCCGCAGCCGCCGCCAGATCGCTCCAGCGCAGGTCACCGACCGCGCCCGCAGGCCCGTGCGGGGTCACGCTGACCCGCGGTGCCGCGATCCTGCGCGCACCACCACCTCAGGCCCCGTGCAGCGGCAGCCCGGCGGCGGCCAGGTAGGCCTCGCCGATCGCCTCGGACAGCGAGGGGTGGACGTGGGCGATGGACGCGAGCTCCGCGGGCACGGCGTCCCAGGTGGTCACCAGGGTCGCGGCGGCGATCAGCTCCGTGGCCTGGGGCCCCACGACGTGGACCCCGAGCACCGGCCCGCCATCGCCCGGGGCCCCCACGGGGGCCTGTCCCGACAGGTGCACCACCTTCACGCTCCCGTCGGAGCCGGCGATGATCGCCTTGGCGTTGCCCTGCAGCGAGGTGGTGGTCGCCACCACGCGGTCGCGACCGAACCGCTCCACGGCCTGGCCCTCGGTCAGACCGACGGAGGCGACCTCGGGGTGGGAGTAGGTCACCCGCGGGGTGTGGGTGTGGTCCACGGCGCCCACGTCCTCCACGCCTGCGATCCGGTCGCCGACCACCAGCCCCTCAGCGAAGGCCGCGTGGGCCAGGGCCAGGGTCGGGCGCACGTCACCGACGGCCCACAGCCCCTTGACCGCGGTGGCGCCGAAGGCGTCGGTCACCACGGCGCCACGTCCGTCCAGCACGCCGAGCTCCTCGAGGCCGAGCCCCGCGGTGGTGGGATCGCGCCCCACGGCGACCAGGACCCGGTCCGCGGTCAGGGTGCGGGCCCCACCGTCCACCTCGACGTCGAGCTCCGCGCGGTCACCGGTTACGCGCACGCCGCCGACCACGGCGGAGGTCAGCACCTCGATACCACGGCGCCGGTAGGCATCGGTCAGCGCCGCGGAGCTGTCGGGGTCCTCGAGGGGGAGCAGGCGGTCGAGCGCCTCCACCACGGTGACCTCGGTGCCCATGGGCGCCCACATCGACGCGAACTCCACCCCGATCGCGCCGCCGCCGACGATCACGGCCCGCTCGGGGGGCGTGGTGAACCACAGCGCCTCGTCGGAGGTCTGCACCACCTCCCCGTCCACGGGCAGCGCGTCGAGGGTGCGCGGCCGGGAGCCCGTCGCGACCACGACGTGGGGTGCCGAGAGGTGGGTGGTGACACCCTCGGCGCCGGTCACCTCGACGTCGAGGTGGTCGTCACCGACGGCTAGGAGGCGGCCACGCCCGCGGTAGCGGGTCGTGCGGGCGTCGGCGAGGTGGTCGAGCCCCTTGTGCAGGCGGCGGATGACGCCCGACCGGAAGGCGTCCAGCCCTTCGCCATCGATGCCCTCGGCGCGCACGCGCAGGCCGAGGACCTCGGCGCGGTTGGCCTCCTCGAGGACGCCGGCGACGTGGAGGATCGCCTTGGAGGGGATGCAACCGCGGTGCAGGCACACCCCGCCGAGCTCGGCCTCCTCCACCAGGGCCACATCCAGACCGCGGGCCGCCGCCCGGAAGGCCGTGGCGTAGCCCCCGGGGCCGCCGCCGATGACCACCGCGTCGTGGCGCACGGGCGAGGGGTCGCGGTCGGCCGCGCCCCGGTCGGCGGGTAGCGGGTCGCTCACAGGTGCAGCAGCAGCCGGCTGGGCTGCTCGCAGAGCTGTGCGACCTCCGTGACGAACCGGCCGGCCTCCCCGCCGTCGCAGATGCGGTGATCGAAGGCCAGGGTGAAGCGCCCCACGCGCCGGATCGCGAGCTCCTCACCGCCGGCCGCGTCGGTGACGACCCAGGGCCGCGACCGGCTCGCCCCGATGCCGAGGATGGCGCCCTCCGGGTGGTTGATGATGGGGTCACCGTCGTCGTTGCCGAAGGTGCCGTAGTTGTTCACGGTGAAGGTGCCGCCCGTGAGCTCCCCCGGGGTCAGGGTGCCGTCGCCAGCGGCCTCCGCGAGGCGTGCCAGCTCCAGGGCGAGCCCCAGGGTGGAGCGGGTGTGGGCGTCCTTGATGTTGGGCACCACCAGGCCCCGGTCGGTGTCGGCGGCGACACCGAGGTGGATGTGCTCGAGCAGGTGGATCTCACCAGCCTCCCGGTCGATGCGGGCGTTGAGGGTGGGGAAGCGCCTCAGCGCCAGCACCGTCGCGCGCAGGATCAGGGCGAAGGGGGTGATGCGCACCCCGAAGCCCTGCTCAGCCGCCAGCTGCGTGAGCTCCTCGCGCAGCTCCCACAGGGCGGTGAGGTCGGCGTCCCGGGAGCAGGAGGCGGCGGGGATCTCCCGGCGGGAGGTCTCCATCTTCTCCACGATCCGCTTGCGCACACCGCGGATCGGCTCCACCTCGCCGGGACGGCGCCCCCGGAAGCCGGGTACGGGCTTCTCGCCCG
>SKTN01000198.1 GCA_007117945.1 Nitriliruptoraceae bacterium
GGCGTCACGGTCCCCGTCTACGAGACGGATCCACCCCAGCGGTGCGCCTGGGTGCTCGGCGACACCCGCCCCCGCACGGTCCTGACGGGCACACGGCAGCTTGCGGCGCGGATCGCCGGCATCCGCGACGAGGTGGCGGGGATCGAGCGGATCCTGGTGTTCGACGACGGTGCCCTGGACGAGGTGGCAGCGCATGCCGACGACGCGGCGCGCGCCGCGCTCGACGAGCGCCTGGCGGCGCTGCGGGGCGGGGCGACCGCCTCCATCGTCCCCACCTCGGGCACCACGGGTCGACCGAAGGGCTGCGTGCTGACCCACCACAACCTGCTCTGGACGACCCGGCAGTCCCTGCGCCGGCTCGCGCCCGCCTTCGACGATGACCAGCCCTCCTACCCTGCTGATCCTGCCCCTCGCCCACGTCTTCGCACGGATCATCCAGTTCGCCTGCCTGGAGTCGGGCGCACTGATCGGCTACTCCCGGTCGCGGACGCACCTGCCCGACGACCTGCGCGCGGTGCGACCGCGGTTCCTCCTCGGTGTCCCACGGCTGTTCGAGAAGATCACCGAGGCCGTCGGCCAGCAGGCGACCTCGGGCATCGCACGCCAGGTGGTGGCCATGGCCGAGACGACGGCGCTCCGGCTCGCGCACGAAGCGGCGCGGGGGCTCGCGACCCGTGCGACGGCACGGCTCGCGGAGCTCCTGGTCTACCGCCGGGTGCGGGCCTCGCTCGGTGGCGAGGTCCGCTACGCCATCTCCGGGGGCGGGCCGCTGGGCGACGACGTCGTGCACCTGCTGGCGGCGGCGGGACTGACCGTGGTGCAGGGCTACGGCCTCACCGAGACCAGTGCCCCGGCCACGATCGACCGACCCGAGTCACCCCGCGTCGGCACCGTGGGCCGGCCCATCCCCGGGGTGGAGGTCCGCATCGACGACCACGGTGAGGTCCTGCTCCGTGGACCCAACATCTTCGCGGGCTACCACGGGGACGAGGAGGCCACCGCGGCGGTGCTCGGTCAGGACGGCTGGCTCCGGACCGGCGACCTCGGCGAACTCGACCGGGACGGCTACCTCAGCATCACGGGTCGCAGCAAGGACCTGATCGTCACGGCCGGCGGCAAGAACGTCGCGCCCGCGCCCCTGGAGCAGGCCCTGCGGGCGCACCCGCTGATCGCCGAGCCCATCGTCATCGGTGACGGCCGACCCTTCGTCGCAGCGCTGATCACCCTCGACGAGGCCGGCGCCGCCCGCTTCGCGCAGCGCCGGGGCGGTGGTGAGCGGCGTGCGCTCCACCGCGACGAGGGCATCCGGGCGGAGGTGTCCCGGGCAGTGGAGGACGCGAACCGGCAGGTGTCGCAGGCGGAGTCGATCCGACGGTTCCGGATCCTCGAGCGCCCCTTCCGGGTGGAGGAGCAGGAGCTGACGCCGACGCACAAGCCGCGTCGCGACCGCATCCTGGAGCGGTTCTCCGAGGTGGTCGACGACATCTACGCGGGGCCACGCGAACGCCATGGCTGCGCCGCGGGACGGGCGCGGACCGCTGCCGCCCGCGACCACCGGCGTGCGGTGACTACTGGCTGGCCTTGGCCATCCGGCGCTTGAAGCGGTCGACGCGACCACCGGTGTCCACCAGCTTCTGCTTGCCGGTGTAGAAGGGGTGGCACTGGTTGCACAGCTCGACGGTGATGCGCTCCACCGTCGCGCGGGTCTCGAAGCTGTTCCCGCAGGAGCAGGTCACCGTGGCGGTGACGTACTCGGGGTGGATGTCGGTCTTCATCGCGTCCTCCGGGCGGTTGGGCACCGCGGGACGGGGCCAGGGGCAGGGCGGTCCGACGGGCAGCGACCGTCGTGGCTGTCACGCAACGGTGCCGGCGTCATGACCACCCCTGTCGCCACGTGGTGTGGCAGGTGGCTGGGGGTGTGGGTACGGGTGAACGCGCCGAGGGGGCACGTGGGCCGCAGAGGGTACCAGCACCACCTGACGGTGGCCCGTGGGGCCCTGATGCGGCCGCCACGGTGGCGGACCTCAGCTACCTTCCCGGGTGCACACGCCGTCCCGCGTGCCCCGCCCCGCACCGCAGGAGCCGAGGACCATGGCCACCCCCTACGCGCCCGCAACCCCCGTCGCCGAGGCGCCCGTCGAGGCGCGCACGGCCTACATGACCCGTGTCTACGTCCGGCTGCTGGCCGGGATCGCCGCCTTCATCCTCGGTTCCTGGTGGCTGTTCGCCACCGGCCTGGCCTACGCGATCGCGGAGTTCGTCCTCGGCGTGAGCTGGCTGCTGATCCTCGGCGGGTTCATGATCGTGTCGTGGATGTCCACCTCGATGCTGTACCGGACCAGCTCCCCCGCGGGCCAGTACGCCGCCTACGCCGCGGTGGTGGTGGCCAACGTCCTGCTGTTCGCCACGCCGCTGGTCCTGGCCCAGCTGCAGGGCCCCCCGGGCACGATCGAGCTGGCCGCCCAGATCTCCGGGGTCGCCTTCATCGCCCTGTCGGTGATCGCCATCACGACCAGCAAGGACTTCAGCTTCCTGCGCGGCTTCCTGCTGTGGGGCGGGGTGCTGGCCCTGCTGCTGATCGTCGGCTCCGTGCTGTTCGGCACCGGGCTCGGGGTGTGGTTCTCGATCGCGATGATCGGCTTCGCCGGCGCCGCGATCCTCTACGACACCCAGAAGGTGTACCGCTCCTACCCGCTGGGCACGGAGACGGCCGCGGCCGTGCACCTGTTCTCCTCGATCGCCCTGCTGTTCTGGTACGTCCTGCAGCTGCTGACCCGCCGCTGAGGCGGCCCGGGCGCGCGCCCGGACCGCCCCGCGCGGCGCCGGGTCAGGCCAGGTCGCGGAACAGCTTGATGCGGTCCTCGAGCCCGGCGCGCTGCTCGGGGTTGCGCACCCCGAGCCCCTCCTCGCGGGCACCGACCAGGACACCGAGCTTGCCGGTGTGCTCGTTGCGGTGCATCTTCAGCGCCGCATCCCCGATGTCGGCCAGAGGGAAGGTCTCGGTCAGGATCGGCTGGAGCATGCCGAGGTCGACCAGGCGGTTGGCCTCCCAGGCCTCGGCGTAGTTGGCGAAGTGCGAGCCGATGATGCGCTTGAGCCGCATCCACAGGA
>SKTN01000189.1 GCA_007117945.1 Nitriliruptoraceae bacterium
CGCTTCAGCGTCACGGGGAGTGACCGACAGGGATCCGTGAGCCGGCA
Source organism: Nitriliruptoraceae bacterium (assembly GCA_007117945.1). Taxonomy (GTDB): domain Bacteria; phylum Actinomycetota; class Nitriliruptoria; order Nitriliruptorales; family Nitriliruptoraceae; genus T1Sed10-7. Next base: position 48 of record SKTN01000189.1, read on the forward strand.
CGGATGTCCGGCCTCGGGCTTAGACATGGAGGTCATCCCCGATGCGTATCAACCAGAACATCGCGGCGTTCAACGCCTACCGCAACCTCAACCAGACCCAGAACCAGCTCTCCTCGAGCCTCGAGAAGCTGTCCTCGGGCTTCCGTATCAACCGTGCCGCAGACGACGCGTCGGGCCTGGTCAACTCCGAGAACCTGCGTGCGCAGATCGGTGGCCTGAAGGTCGCCACCCGCAACGCGCAGGACGCGATCAGCCTGGTCCAGACCGCTGAGGGTGCGCAGACCGAGGTCCACTCGATCCTGCAGCGCATGCGCGACCTGACCGTGCAGTCCGGCAACCTCGGGACCAACGACCAGGCCGCGCTCGACGCCAACCAGGCGGAGGTTGACGCTCTGGCCGAGGAGCTGGACCGAATCGCTTCACAGACGCAGTTCGGAACCAAGACGATCCTCGACGGTGATAGTGGTGCAGCGAAGACGTTCGCCTTCCAGGTGGGCGCGAACGCGGGCCAGCGAGTCACTGTCGACGTGGACGCCGTCGACTCAGCCAGCCTGGGCGTCGATGCCCTCGTCGTCGATGACAATAACGCGGCCTCCATCGATGCAGCGCTCGACGCGCTCGACGCTGCGATCAGCGACGTGTCGGAGAACCGCGCCAACCTGGGTGCCTTCCAGAACCGCATGGAGTCCACAATCCGTAACGTCTCCGTCGCGGTGGAGAACCTCTCCGCAGCGGAGTCCCGTATCCGGGACACCGACATGGCCTCCGAGATGGTCGAGTTCACCCGCAGCCAGATCCTCTCCCAGGCGGGTACCGCGATGCTGGCTCAGGCCAACATGGTCCCGCAGTCGGTCCTCTCCCTGCTCGGCTGATCCGGCTCTCCCTGACGGTGGTGTCCCGCGCCAGGCGCGCGGGACACCACCGCAACATCGCAACACCAGGAGGTGAGGGACGACATGCCGCAGGGGATGTTCTCGATCGGCGGGATCGCCTCCGGGCTGGACACCAGCGACATCGTGTCCCAGCTCATGAAGCTCGAGCGCCAACCCGTCGTCCGCCTCGAGCAGCGCCAGGCGGAGCTGCAGACCACCAAGGACGCGTGGGGGCAGCTGACCACCCGCCTCTCCTCACTTCGGACCGCGACCGACCAACTGCGTCGGGCCGACCGGTTCGCCGACCTCACAAAGGTCACCGCCAGCGATCCCGACGCCGTGGCGGTCAGCCGCGGTTTCGGACGCGTCGACGCAAGCCAGCTCAGCTTCACGGTGCACCAGCTCGCCACCCGCCAGCAGCAGTCCTCGACGGATGTGTTCGAGGGACGTGACGCGGCCATCGGTGCCCGCACGTTGACCATCTCGGGAGACGACGGCCCGGGGATCGATCTCACCGCCGGACTCGGACCCGACGCGACCCTCGACGACCTGGTCGCTGCGATCAACGAGGCGGGGCTCGGGGTCCGTGCTGACGCCCTCCAGGTCTCCGCCGGCAGGTTCCAGTTGGTCCTGACCGCTGATGCGACCGGGACGGCCGGTGCGTTCGAGGTCTCCGGCGCGGGCTGGACCGACCCGATCGACGTCACACAGGCGGCGCAGGACGCCCATCTCAAGGTCGGTGGGATCGACGTCTTCCGCAGTTCGAACACGATCGACGACCTCGTCGAGGGCGCGACCATCACCCTGCAGCGCACCACGGACACCCCCGTGACGGTCAGCGCGCAACGTGACATCGATGGTGCGGTGAAGGCGGTCACCGGGTTCGTCGAGGAGCTCAACAAGACGATCTCCACGATCGGTGAGCTGACGAGCTACGACCCGGAGAGCAGGAGGGCCGGGCCACTCCAGGGCCAGTTCGCAGCCTCCCAGCTCGCCTTCAACTTGCGCTCCGCCATCACCGCACCGATCGCCGGCAAGGGCGGCATCGACGCGCTCGCCTCCACGATCGGCATCAGCGTTGACCGCAACGGCGCCGTCCAGGTGGACGAGGCCAAGCTGCGCCAGGCCTTCACCAACGACTTCGAGGGCACCGCAGCCCGCTTCGCGCGTACCGGCAGCTCCACGGACACCGACGTCGCTGCCCAGGTCAGCGGCACCCGGACCACCGAGGCCGGCACCTACGGCGCCGAGGTGACCCGTGCCGCCACCATCGCGCGTGTGACCGGTGCGGCCTACGCACCCCCCGGCGAGGGGCAGCCGAAGACCTTCATGGTCCGCTCGCCCAGCGGCAGCCTGGTCGCCGTCGAGGTGGACACCTCCGCGCAGACCGCCGCCCAGGCCGCGCAGCGGATCCAGTCGGCTCTCGACCGGGCCGGGGTCACCGGGCTCGTCGCCGGGGTCGAGGAGTTGGAGGGTGGTGGCCAGGCGGTGCGCCTCAGCTCCACCGGGTACGGGTCGAACACCACCTTCGAGGTCTACGAGGTCGACAACCTCGAGGACCGGAACCGCATCGACGGTGGCACCGTCTTCGGGCTCGAGAGCGCGCCCGGTGCCCCCCATGCCGGCACGAACGTCGAAGGCACCATCGACGGCCAGGTCGCCACGGGGAGCGGCAGAACCCTGACCGCCGTGAGCGGCCCGGCCGAGGGGCTGAGCGTGTTCACCACGGGCGGTCTCACGATCCCCGATGGCGAACCCCGCCGCTTCGACGTGAGCTTCTGGCACGGCATCGGCGGCGCGATGGACTCCCAGCTGCGCCAGGCCGAGGGCAGCGGTGGATCCATCGCCCGGGCCCGCTCCTCCATCGACAGCCAGATCGCGATCTACCAGAGCCGGATCGAGGCCTTCGAGCAGCGGCTGGAGTCCCGCGAGGTGACCCTGCGCCGCCAGTTCGTGGCCATGGAGATGGCGATGGACCGGTTCAACTCCCAAGGTCAGTGGCTGCAGGGGCAGCTCTCGCAACTCAGCGCCCTGAACGCGCAGAAGCAGTAGTAGGAGGAGGCCGACGTGTACGGACGTGACCAGTACCAGCAGGCGGCGACCAGCACGGCAGGGCCTGCGCAGCTCGTGCTCATGCTGTTCGACGGTGCGCTGGTCCGCCTGGAGGTCGCGCGCGACGCCATCTCGGA
>SKTN01000178.1 GCA_007117945.1 Nitriliruptoraceae bacterium
CGCGAGGCCCTGGAGGACGGGCCCGAGGGCGCCGCGCACGTGCAGGACCTGGCCCTGCGGCTGGCGGCGCGGATCGGGTGAGCGTCGCAGCCTGACCGTCCAGGGGCCCGGCCGACCGGACCCGCCGGGCCCCTGGACGTGCGGCGCGCGCCCGGACCAGCAACAGCCGGAAGGGGGTGGGGGCATATGCTCCGCCGTTCCCACGCTGGGGCTCCGGTGCGACCGGTCGCGTGGGGAGCGGAACCGGGACGATCGTGGGGCTTCGGCGGCCGGGATGGCATCGCTGGACGGGGGCGCTGACGCTGCCGGTGCTGCTGGTGACGAGCCTCGGCGGCATCGGGCCGGCAGCGGCCGAGGTGACCAGCGAGCCCACGGCGGCGCTGGCAGCGCCGGCGAGCGGCGAGCCGATGGAACTCGGCCACGTCCTGGTGCTCGATGGGCCGCAGTCCGCCCTGGCAGCGGACCGCAGCCTGGGGGATCAGGTGCAGGCCTACGGTGGCGGGGGCGTCATGACCGTCTCGGGCGCCGCGGGGGGCCGCGTCGCGTCCGTGGCGTTCCCCGAGGAGCTCGCGGTCGGGGCACACGGCCGGGAGGTCCTCGCCAGGGGGTTCTCCTTCCACATGACCGACGACCGCGTCTGTCACCCCCGGACGCTGGCGCTGCTGGTCGAGGAGTTCGAGGTGGGCGGCGACCAGCCCCGGATCGCGGCCGACTTCGACATCGACTGCGTCGAGGAGGGGCTGCGTGTCGCCGGCGCCGTGCGCTACGGGACGCCCGTCGGCATCGAGGCCATGGCGATCCCCTCGCCGCGCCCTGCGCCGCGGCGGCCCGTCGGCGCGCCGGAGGTCCGCCACGAGGTGGTCGTCCGCAACCTCGGTGTCGAGGCGGTCACCCCGCCCGCAGCGGGGATCGGCACCGCGGTACAACCGCTGACGGGCGGTGCTGCACCCGGGGCCGGTGACTGGCGGGTGCTGGCGGACGGCTGCCAGGGGACCCCCCTGGCGCGGGGCGGATCGTGCACCGTGGAGGTCGGCTTCCGCGCGAGTGCGGTGGGCCCCCGGTCCGCACGACTGGTGATCGACGACGCCCGGTTGGGCCTGCGCTCGATCCTGCTGTGGGGGCAGGGTCGCGTCCTGCCGCCACCACCCCCGCTCGACCCGGTGGCCGAGAGCCTCGGCCGGGTCGCGCTGACCTTCCAGCAGCCCGACACCACCGACGCGAGCGTCACCTCGGTGGTGGTGCGCCGGCGCCTCGCCGACGGCGGGACGTGGGCTGACCTGGTGACCCTGCCCGCCCCGATCAGCAGCCACACCACCTACGTGGACGCCACGGTCACGCCGGGCCTGCGCTACGAGTACGCCCTGCTGTCCGCCGGCGAGGACGGTCGCGGGCCCCAGGGCCCGCCGCGCCTGGCCACCAACGCGCGCAGCGACCTCCTCGGGGTGCTGGACCGCGCCTCCCCGGTCGGGATGCGCGCCGCCGGTCAGCCCCTCGTCGGGCTCGGCGCCGCGGGTGACGAGCCGCGGTCGGCGGTGGCGCCGTCGCCCGACGGGCGCTGGCTGGCGGAGGCACGGGGCTGGAGCGGCTCCTCGCGACTGTGGAAGCGGCCGTCGCTCGGGACCGGCACGGCGGTGGTCCTCGTCGACCTGCCGGGCGAGACCACCGACCCGGCCTGGTCACCCGACGGGCGCACGATCGCCTTCACCAACGTGGTCGCGGGGGCACGGTCGGTGTGGACGGTGCCGGCGGCCGGTGGCACCCCCCAGAAGGTCCGCGGCGGGATGGCCAACCCGAGCTGGGACCGCGACGGCCAGCACCTGATCGTCGAGGACCACCGCACGGGCAGCGGGAGCGCCGCGGGGCTGGTGCGGCTGTCGCTGACCGGCACGGTCCACCCCCTCCCGGGTGGGTCACTGGGACGTGATCCGGCCGTGTCCCCCGACGGGCGCTTCCTCGCCTTCAGCGTGCCCGCCGGCAGGGGGGATGCGACGCTGGTGGTGCGCAACCTCGACGGCGAGGGCGAGGGCCATGCGTGGGCCACCCAGGAGGCCTACACCGCGCCGGCGTGGACCGTCGACGGCCGCCGGGTCGTGGCCGAGGTCACGACCCGCCCCGGGACGAGCCGCGCCACGCGCGGGCTCGGCACCTTCGCCGTCACCCTCGACAGCAGCGGCGACCCCGTCCTCACCCGGCAGGGCGCCGAGCCCGTGTCGCTGGGCGTCGGCTCCCCCACCACCCGGGCCCTGGGGGTCCACCTCACCTCGGCCCCTGCTCGCACCGGTCCGGCACCGAGCGTCGGCTTCGGGATCTGGCAGGCGCCGTCCGGCACCGCCGTCACCTGCAGCCTGAACGGCGCGAAGGCGCAGGCCTGCACCTCGCCCTGGAGGGGTGCCGGGCTCACCACGGGCCGCCACCGCCTGGTGGTCGAGGCGCGTGAACCCTCGGGGGTGCGCACGGTCACCTCCCACGTCTGGCAGGTCGACGCCACCCCGCCGAAGGTGACGGTCACGGCGCCCCCGCAGGTCACCCTCGCCGACCGCGCGAGCATCAGCTACCGGGCGGCGGACGCGAGCGGGGTGGCGACCTACGACGTGCGCTACCGCGTGGCGCGCGTCGACGGGTCCTTCGGTGACTGGGTGCTCCCGGACACCTGGCAGCGCACCACCGCCACCTCCCGCAGCGTGGCCATCAGCCGTGGGCGCGAGGTCTGCTTCTCCGTGCGGGCGCGGGACACCTTCGGCAACCGCTCGGCGTGGAGCACGCAGCGCTGCACCTCGCGACCCCTCGACGACCGCTCGTTGACCGCGTCGACGGGCTGGAGCCGCGGGACCGGACCGTCGTTCCTCGACGGGACCATCACCGCCACCAAGCGACGCGGTGGCGAGCTCACCCGTGGTGAGGTCCGGGCCAAGCAGGTGGTGGTCGTCGCCACCCGCTGCGCCACCTGCGGGACCGCGGAGGTCTTCATCGGCAGCACCCGCGTCGGACGACTGGACCTCACGGCGTCCTCGACCCGGCGGCAGCAGGTCATCGCGCTGCCCGTCCAGCCCAAGGTGCTGACCGGCAGGCTCACGATCCGCACCACCTCGACCGACCGGACCGTCGC
>SKTN01000381.1 GCA_007117945.1 Nitriliruptoraceae bacterium
CACCAGCACCACCGCTCCGATGCCGATGAGCAGCAGTCCGAGGGAACGATCCATCGGCGCGCCTCCTCGCGGTCTCGCCGGGCCGGACACGGGGCGTTCGCTCAAGGGTGCCACCTCGGTGCCGACGGGGCAGGTGCCGACGGGGCACGCGCCGCAGGGTGCGGCGTGGGCCCCGTGGCCGACCAACACCGGCGGTCGCCGCTAGCGTTGGCCGCCCCAGCTCCCGCTGCTGCTTCCGCCGCTGCTCCCGCCACTGCGCCTCCTGCGGCCCGTGTGCTCCTGGAACGACCATGTTCGACAAGTCGATCGACCGTCTCGAGCCGGGCGATGTCCTGGCTCGTACGGTGTTCGACGCGACGGGTCGTCCGCTGCTCAAGGCCGGGACGGCGCTGACCGCCAGCTACATCGAACGGTTGCGGCGCCGCGGCTACGCGGCGGTGACGGTCGAGGACGGGCTCGCCGACGATGTCGTGCCCGAGACCCTGATCAGCGAGCAGTTGCGCCACACCGTGGCCGGGCACGTGGGCATCATCTTCGGGCAGGTGGGGGAGGTCGCCCGCCAACGGGGCCGGGGCCAAGGCGGTGTCGACGCCGCGGTGCAGGACCTCGGTGAGCAGCCGCTGCCCCTGGTCGACGGTGGTCGCTCCGCCCTGGAACGGCTGTACGCCGATGTGCAGGCACTGATCAACGAGATCGTCGAGTCCGACACCGTGGCGGGCCTGGAGTCCCTCAAGAGCCACAACGAGTACACCTTCCAGCACTCCGTCGACGTGGCGGTGATCGGCACCCTGCTCGGCAGCCGGATGGGTCTGTCGGGAGGGCGCCTGCGGGAGCTGGCGCTCGGCTGCCTGCTGCACGACATCGGCAAGCTCTACATCGAGGAGGCCATCCTCGACAAGCCTGGGAAGCTCACCGCGGAGGAGTACGAGGCCGTGAAAGCGCACCCGCGCATGGGCTTCGAGCTGATCCGCCGGATGCCCGTGGTCAGCCTGCTGCCCGCCCACGTCGCCTACCAGCACCACGAACACCAGCGGGGCAGCGGCTACCCCCAGGGGTTGGTCGGCGACAACCGCATCGGACCCCGCCTCCACGAGGAGCGGATCGGCGCGGGCAAGCTGCTGCTGATCGCGGAGATCGGCGCGGTCTCCGATGTGCACAGCGCCATCACCTCGGACCGGCCCTACCGGCCGGCGATGGCGCCCGATGTCGCTGTGGACGTGGTCGAGGGGATGGCGGGCAAGCACCTCAACCGCGAGGTGGTGGAGTTGTTCTCCCGCATCGTGCCGCGCTACCCGATCGGCCGGTGGGTGGAGCTCGCAGGTGGCGAGTTCGACGGTGCACGGGGGGTGGTGACCGAGCTCCACGTGCTGCGGATGGACCGGCCCACGGTGCGGGTCCTGCTGGACGCCGCCGGACAACGCCTGGCGTCGCCGGCGGAGCTCGACCTGCGCGACGCCGAGCAGGTCACCCTGCGCAGCCTGGCGATGGACGAGCAGCCCACCCGCTGAGCCCGGTCACGCGCGGCCGGGTGCCCGTCGGCAGCAGCGGCACAGACCGCGCAGCCGCCGGAGGGCTCACCCCGGCGGCCACCCGTCGGACCGCGCTCAGCCGCCCGAGGAGTGGCCCGGGAAGACCTTGGCCTCCGGGTTGATGTGCACGGCGGCGTTGTTGACCGCCGTGGCCGCCTCACCGAACCCGACGGAGATCAGGCGGACCTTGCCGTCGTACTCCGTGATGTCGCCACCGGCGAACACCCCCGGCACGTTGGTCTGCATCCGGGTGTCGACCAGGATGTGGCGGCCGTCGATCACGATCGGCCACTGCCTGAGGGGCCCGAGGTCCGACTTGAAGCCGAGGGCGGCGATCACCTTGTTCACCTTCAGGGTGCGGCGCTCGTCGGTGCGGTTGTTGAACACCTCGACGAGCTCGATCCCGTTGTCGCCGCTGATCGAGTCCACCTCGGTGAAGGTGAGCACCTCGACGGAGGAGGCCAGCATCTTGTTGACGGAGTCCTCGTGGGCGCGGAAGCGGTCCCGGCGGTGGATGAGGGTGATCGAGCCGGCGATCCCCTCCAGGTTGAGCGCCCAGTCCACGGCCGAGTCACCCCCGCCGACGATCAGCACGTCGTCGTCGCGCATGGAGTCCAGCGCCTTGACGAAGTAGACGAGGCCGTCGCCCTCGAAGTCCTCCGCGTCGGGCAGCGGTCGCGGCGTGAAGTGGCCGATCCCACCGGTGATGACCACGGCCTTGGTGTGGATCACCGTGCCCTTGCTGGTGGTCAGGGTGAAGCTGCCATCGTCGTGGGGGGTGAGCTCATCCGCGCGCTGACCGAGCAGGTAGAGGGGGTCGTAGGGGGCGGCCTGCTCCACGCACCGTTCGATCAGCTCCCGGCCCTTGACCGCCGGGAAGCCGGCGACGTCGAAGATCGCCTTCTCCGGGTACAGCGCCGTGACCTGTCCGCCGGGCTCGGTGAGCGAGTCGATGATGGCGATCGTCAGGCCACGGAAACCCGCGTAGTACGCGGCGTACAGGCCCGCCGGGCCCGCTCCGACGATGCTGATGTCGACCTCGTGTACTGGCGCCACGTCCTGCTCCTGGTCCGGGGGGCCACACTGCCCCGTGCTGGCCGGTCTGCACGGTCCTGCAGCCCGTGCATCGAGCGCACGTCGAGGCTAACAAGGGCGCCTGTCCCGCCCCGAACCCGCGGGACCACCTCCGCGGCGGCGGGTCAGACCGTTCGGGGTGGTCGGGGGCGCTGGGCCGGTGGGTCGAGCCCGTTGCCGACGCCGTTCGGGGTGGTCGGGGTCGCTGTGTGCAGTGTTGTGACGTGATGCGGGTCGCTTCGCTGCACACCGTCCGTTCCTCGGCTGCTGACCGGGTGTTGCGGGGAGGTGCAGGGACGCCGGGCGGGCGGCCCGCTTCAGGTCGCCGGGAGCGCCGCCAGGGTCGCCACCGTGACCTCCGCGAGGCTGTCCACCACCGTTCTCCCGGGCCCGTCGACCACGGGGACACCGTGGGGCACGGCCAGCACCCGCGCGCCGCTGGCCTCCCCGGCGGCCACGCCGGTGGGCGAGTCCTCCACCACCACCGCCTCGTCCACGGCGACGCCCAACAGCCGGGCGGCGCGTAGGTAGCCCTCCGGGTCCGGTTTGGGGCGTGCCACCTCGTCGACGGCGACGGTGACCTCCACCTCGATGCCGAGCTGGTGTACCACCGCCTCCAGCAGGCGCCGCGGGCTCGCCGTGACCACCGCCGTCGGCACCGCAGCACGGGCCAACTCGGCGAGGAGTTCCTCCGCACCCGGACGCCACGCGACCACCACGCCGTCGTCCCCAGCGGCCCCCTCGTCCCCAGCGGCCCCCTCGCCCAGACCGTCCCGTTCGTCCCCCGCGGTCGTGCCCGGTCCACCCGCCAGGGAGGCCAGTGCGTGGTCGATGAGCCGGGCGACGAGGTGGTCGCGGTCGTCGGGCGGGGCGAGCTCGGATCCCAGGAGGGCGGTGGCGGCATCGCCGAGGTCCCGGCCCAGCGCATCGGCCCACCAGTCGGGCTCCAGCTCGGCACCGGCGTCCGCTGCCAGGCGCCGGTAGGCGTGGCGCCACATGGCCTCGGTGTCGGCCAGGGTGCCGTCGAGATCGAACAGCACCGCCGCCGGGCGGGTCGCCACCCCGGGGCCACGTCCTGGCGTGGCTGCGCCGGTGCGGCGTGTGTGCTCCTGCTCCCCGGGGCTGCGACCATCGGTGGCAGCCTCCCGACCCGGGTCACCGCCCGCAGCCTCAGCCATCGGGTGCGGCCACCACCAGGGCGGTCAGGGAGTGTCCCACCCCGAGTCCCGCCTGGGCCTCGTGCTCCATCGCGAGGAGGTCCTCGGCGAGGCGGGGCTGCGCCTCGGCTGCCACCCGTTCCGCTGGCAGGGCGGCGGCGGCCCGTCCTGCCGCTGCGAGCAGTTCCTCCCAGCGTGCGATGAAGGTGGCGAGGAAGCGCTCCACCGGCTCGGGTGCCGGGGGCAGATCGAGGTCGCTCAGCAGCAGCGCGGAGGGATCCACCAGCGTGTGCGGGTCCGCGAGGTCGTTGACCAGCTGCCGCAGGTCGCGCAGGCCCGGGGTGTAGGCGCCCGTGGCGGTGTGCCGGCCGACGACGATGGAGCGGTCGACGAGCTCCAGGCGTGACAGCGTGCGACCGGCGTCCCTGGCCGCTGCCTCGATGAGCTCCGCGAGCTCGGATCCGCCGTAGGTCGACATCGGCGTGGCACCGGCCTCGCGGTCGGTGGAGAAGAAGCTCATCGCGTACTCCCAGCGGGTCTGCTCCCACCGGCTGGTCCACTCCAGGGAGTACCGCCCCAGCACGTCGATGACCAGCACGGTCCCGGCGCCGGTGCCGCGCCCTGCTGCCAACGCCTCGGTCACCACCTCCCGCAGCTCTCCACGGGTGAGGTGGGAGAAGGGCACCCCGGAGGACACGTACAGCTCCTGGGGCGCGCCGGGGATGCCGGCGCGGATGTCGCCCCGCAGGAACCGGGAGCGTTCGTCGCCCAGACGCTGCTCAGCCACCGCGAGCAGGGCAGCGTCGAGGTCGACACCGAGGTAGTCCAGCAGGGGTGCGCCGTGGTCCCGCAGCACCGGGGTCCGGCGCAGTAGCTCGAGGACCACCCCGGTCCCGCACCCGACATCGAGCACGCGCAGCGGCTCCGGTCCCCTGCTGGCTCCACCGGTTCCACGCGCTGCCGCCCTGACGGCGCGATCCAGCAGTCCGATCAGCTGGGGCTCCTCCCACACGCGCTTGACCCAGTCACGTCGCGCCGGCGAGGTGTAGTGGTCCAGGGCGCCCGCGTAGGCGTCGCCCGGCCCGTCCGTGCGCGGGTCAGCCGTACCGGCGGGAGGGTGGTCTTCCGGGTCCGCGGGCGGTCGCGCGGCGTCGGCGTCCGGCACCAGGCACCTCCGGGTCCAGCGGGTCGGCGGGAGCGGTGCCCCGGCAGGCGGTCGGTGCCGACGGCGTGGTCGCCCCGCTCGCGGCGGTCTGCCGATCACCGCGTCAGGCTACCGGCGCCACCTCGCACCTCGCGGCGGACGAACCGGCTGAGGGTCACGGCCACGCGCACCTCGCTGGCCGCCGGCAGTTCGCGGGCGGCCGCCTCCAGGGCCCCGACATCGAGGTGGTGGCCGCTCGGGCCCATGCCGGCGAGGTCGGCCGCCTGTGACGCACGCACCTCCACCACGTCCTCGACCCGGTCCCGAGCCACCTCCGTGAAGGCCGGGCCCAGACGGTCGGGCAGTGACGCGGCCTTGTCCTCCGCGACGTCGAGGAGGTCGAAGGGGCCCCTGAGCTCGGCGAGGTGGTCGGGCAGCGGTGTGACCACCAGCAGGGTCCCACCCGGCGCGACCACGCGGGCCAGTTCCTCGGCCGGGCGGGGCGCGAAGACGTCGAGCAGCAGTGCCACGGACCCGGTGGCCACAGGCAGGCCGTCCCACACGTCGGCCACGATGCTGGCGGCCCGCTGGTGGCACCGGGCTGCCCGCCGGGCGGCGGCCTTGGAGACGTCGATCGCCAGGCCGGCCCGGTCCTCGCGCGCGTCGAGCACCGCGGCCAGGTAGGTGCCGGGACCCGCCCCGAGGTCGCAGACGATCCCCGGGGGGAGCGCGGCCGCGCGTGCGGCCGCGACCACCGCCGTGTGCACCGCCCCCAGCAGATCTGCCCCGTGGACGCGGAGCCGCCGCTCGATCATCGGTGCCGGGTCACCGCTGTGGGCCAGGGGTCGGCGGATCAGCGTCGCATAGCCCTGGCGCGCGAGGTCGAAGCGGTGTCCCGCTGCACAGGCCAGGGAGCGTGCGTCCTGCTGGAGCCCTTGGCCGTCGTGGGGGCAGACCAGTGCGGCGAGGACAGCGGGGTGCATCAGCGCGGGTTTCAGTCCTGGGGCAGGTAGTCCTCGGCGTAGTACTCCACGCCGAGGTGGGTGATCTGCTCCTCGCCGGCCATCCACCGGAGGGTGTTCTTCAGCTTGGTCAGCTGGATGAACAGATCATGCTCGGGGTAGAGCCCCGGGGCGACCTGGGGCGCCTTGAAGTAGAAGGACAGCCACTCCTGGATCCCACCCATCCCGGCCCGCTGTGCGAGGTCGAGGAACAGGGCCAGGTCCAACGCCAGGGGCGCGGCCAGGATCGAGTCGCGGCACAGCAGGTTGACCTTCAGCTGCATCGGGTAGCCGAGCCAGCCGAAGAAGTCGATGTTGTCCCACCCCTCCTTGTTGTCCCCGCGCGGCGGGTAGTAGTTGATGCGCACGACGTGGTCGAGGTCGCCGTACAGCTCCGGGTACACCTCGGGCTGCAGGATCGTGTCCAGGACGCCGAGCTTGGAGTGCTCCTTGGTCCGGAACGACTCCGGGTCGTCGAGCACCTCGCCGTCGCGGTTGCCCAGGATGTTGGTGGAGTACCACCCGTCCATCCCCAGCATCCGCGCCTTGAACATCGGTGCCAGCACGGTCTTGACCATCGTCTGGCCGGTCTTGAAGTCCTTGCCGCAGATCGGTACGCCGTGGTCGGAGGCGAAGCGCCGCAGCACCGGCGCGTCCACGGTGAGGTTGGGCGCCCCGTTGGCGAAGGGCACGCCCTCGAGCAGGGCGGCGTAGGCGTAGAGCATCGACGGGGTGATGGTCGGGTCGTCGATGTCGATGGCCGCCTCGAAGGCGTCGAGGTCGGCGTGCTGGGGACCGGGTTCGACGTAGATCTCCGTGGACCCGCACCACACCATCACGACGCGGTCGCAGCCGTGCTGCTCCCGGAAGGCCTGCAGATCGCTGCGGACCCCCTCGAGCATGGCGCGCTTCGCCCGCGAGGGCATGACGTTGGGTCCGTCGAGCTTCTTCACGTACGCGGGGTCGAAGGCTGCCGCCATCGGCCGGATCGCCCGGAGCGCGTCGGCGATGGGCTCGAGGTGGCGCGCGGCGTCCAGCACCCCGGCGTTGACCGCGGAGACGTAGGCGTCGTCGGGGTAGGGGTCCCAGGCACCGAAGACGAGGTCATCCAGGCCCGCCAGGGGGACGAGCTCGCCCACCGCCGGCGTACGGCCCTCGGTGCGCTTGCCGAGGCGGACGGTGCCGAGCTGGGTGAGCGAGCCGATCGGGGCGCCCATCCCACGGCGGGCCAGCTCCACGCCGGCGATGAAGGTGGTGGCCACGGCACCCAGGCCGACGCACACCACCCCCAGCCGGCCCTCGGCCGGCGCGATGGTGGGGGAGGGCAGGTCGGTGGGTTCGGGCACGGGATGACACCTCACAGGGGGGACCGCGACCCTACACCGCGGCCGTCGGGGTCCCCGGCGCCGGCGACCACAACGCCACGCGCTGCCTACCCGCGGCTGCCCACCACGCGCTGCTCGGCGGCACGCATCGAGGGCGAGGTGCCCACCAGGATGCGCATCCCTGTGAGGGCGGCGCCGGCCTGGGCGACCGCCCCGCGCGCCACCGCGGGAGGCCACCGCAGCTCGAGGGCGTCCTGCAGGACGGGGTCGAGGGAGCCCAGGGCCCCCGTCAGCAGGGAGCGGTAGCCGCCCCTGGCGACCCGGGGGATGGGCGGACGGCGGAGGAAGGCCAGCGCCTCGCGGCCCTGGTGGTTGATGCCGAGCTCGTGGTGGTAGCTGGCGAGCACGTCCTCGAGGCCGGCCGCGGAGGTGGGAAGGGTGCCGTCGGCGATCATCGGCAGGTGCACGCGGTCCGCCCGCAGCTCCGCCTGGGCCGTCTCGTCTGCGAGCAGGCTCCGCAGGTCGACGCGGGGGTCGAGCAGGGCCCCGATGCGGGACTGCTGTGCGACGAAGGCGTCCTCCTCCCGGGGGGAGAGGGGTGCGGGCGCCCACAGGCGGTGACCGGCGAGGAAGGAGGAGGTCAGCGCGATCGACACCCACGTCAGCAGCCGCGGGTCGTCGGCGCGGTAGGTGCGGCCGTCGGGGGCGGTGCCGCGGACCTTGGGGTGGACGGCCCGCACCCGGTGGGAGACCTGGAGGGCCTCCCGCGTGGACCCGAAGGTGGTGGTGGTCACGTAGGCCGAGGTGCGCTGCAGCCGACCGAGGGGGTCCTCGCGGAAGGCCGAGTGGTCGTGGACCCCGGCCATGGCCAGGGGGTGGGCCACCTGGACCAGCAGTCCCCGCAGGCCGCCGGCGATGGCGGCCGGCTCACCGATCACCAGCCACGAGGCGGAGCCGGGTCCCGTCAGGCCCGGGTCACCCGGATCGACGTTCGGGTCGAAGGGTGGCCCCCCGAACAGGCGGGTGAGCACCCGGCGGATCGCGCCGCGGGCCCCCGGGAGCCCTGTGGAGGTGGAGCGCTCGTGGGCGTCGCGCAACGCCGCGCCACGGTCGGACGCCGCCGGGCGCGTGCGCCAGACGTCATCGGGGACCAGCGGTTCGGTGTCCATGCCTCACCTTCGGGGCTGCGCCGGCGCTGGGTCACCGTGGGCGCCCGCCACCGGCGGCTGCCCGCGGGCGGGATCAGTGGCGGCGGTCCCCGTAGCCCTCGGCGATGTCGTCGAGAGCGTGCTCCGGATCCACCTCGGCGAGGTCGACCAGGGTGAGTTGCTGGGCGCCCTGGGGCGCCGCACCGGTGACCCCGGGTCCGGTCCCACCGCCGGTGGTGTGACCGGTGGCGCCGGCTCGTGGGGGTGGCCGATCCAGCTCCTCGCCGGTCAGCGCCGTCCACCACCAGCGCATGCCGCGGGGGGCCGTGCGGGCCCCGAGCTGGGCGAAGGTCCGGTCGGTGCGGCCCAGGAAGGCGACCTCGGCGACCACGGCGTCGACCGCGCGGCGCACCACCTCGTCACCGGGGTAGTCGGCGCGCACCAGGGCCACCACTTCGCCGCGCTCCTCGAGGGCGGCGTAGCGGGTGGCCACGGGACCCTCGCCCGCCGCCAGGCGCGCACGCACCTCGCGCCACAACAGGCGCTGCCGCGCGAACCAATCCCAGGCGTAGGCCGGGGGTGACGATGCCGCCACGCGCTGCTCCCTCGCCGATCCCGTCAGGGTAGACCCTCGTGGGGTTCGACCACGGTCGTGCGGTCGCGGCCATCGCGCTTCGAGCGGTACAGCGCCCGGTCCGCCACCTCCAGCAGCTGCTCAGGTGCTCCTGCCGGGGTGGTCGGGTAGGAGACCGCTCCGATGCTGACCGTCACCTGCAGCGACAGCCCGTCGGCGTGGACCACGCTGCTGCTGATCACGCCGCGGACCCGCTCGGCCAGGGCGTGCACATCCCGGAGGTCAGCCCCGGGGGCGACCACCAGGAACTCCTCGCCGCCGGTGCGCACCAGGACGTCCCCGGCGCGCAGCACGGCGGTCACGGTCCGCACGACCTCGCGCAGCACCTGATCGCCGACGAGGTGGCCGTGGGTGTCGTTGACCTGCTTGAAGTGGTCGAGGTCGAAGGTCAGTACGCCCAGGGGCGCCTCCGCGCGCGTCGCGCGGGCGAACTCCTCACGCAGGCGACCGGTCCCGAACCGGCGGTTGTACGCCCCGGTGAGCGGGTCGATGGCGGCCAGGCGCTGGAAGCGCTCGTGTGCCAGGGCGTTGTGCAGTGCGACGCCGGTGACGTCCCGGAGCTGTTCCACGGCCTGGAGCACCGTCGCCTCGGGTCGTCGTGCGAAGGCGAGCAGCAGCGCCCCGACGGGGCCATCCGCGAAGTCGACGGGCACCACGCTGACCATCGCCGGTCGGAAGCCGACGAGGCCGGCGTCCACCGAGAGCCCCTCGGGGACGTCGACGTGGGCAGCCTCGTGCTGGCGCAGCGCACGGGCGACCAGGGACGAACCGGTGAGCGGATCACCCTGCAGTCGATGGCTCGCTCCGAGCCGCAGCTCCCCGTCGGCGTGGATCACCAGAGCGCCGGCGTCAGCGCCGGTCCGCTCCAGCACACCGTGCAGCGCCACCTCGGCGAGGTCGTCGAGGTCGAGGTGGATGGCCATCAGGTGGGCGTACGCGTGCTCCTGCTCCGTGTGCCTGCGGTTGGCTGCCAGGGCGTCGATGAGCAGGTTGAAGGAGCCGGCGACCTCGCCGACCACGTCGTCGGAGTCGATCCGCAGCGCACAGGCCTCGGGGGAGCACCGCTGCCAGTCGCCGTCGTGGGTGGCCTGCTCGATGGCCTCCGCGACGTGGTGCATGCGGTCGCGGAGTCCCTCGAAGCGACGGCCGACCACGGTGCGGGCCAGGGCGTAGCCCACGCCACCGACGGCCAGACCCGCGACCAGGGTGAGCAGGAAGAAGGCAGGACGCAGCGCGAGGTCGCGCGGCACCCCGGCGGCGGTAACGACCCACGGGAACAGCAGTCCGATCAGCAGGCCGAACCCGACCATGTAGATCGCGAGGTCCCTGAAGACACGGGTCGTGAGGCGCGGCAGGAGGGCGCCCGGTTCTGGAGCAGGCCTGGACATGCGACCACCTCGGGGAGTGGGCGGCACGCTAGCCGCGGTCGCCCCGAGGTGGCGGCAGGGGATGCAGGGTCAGGAGGTGGCGGCGACCAGCCGCTCGAGCGCCGCGTTGAAGGTGGCTGAGGGCCGCATGACCTCCGCCGCCTTGGTCCGGTCCGGCCAGTAGTACCCACCGACGTCGGCGGGCTGGCCCTGGACGGCGGTCAGCTCGGCGAGGATGGTCTCCTCCTCTGCGGCCAGCTCCTCGGCCAGCTCCGCGAACACCTCGGCGGCTTCGTCGTCGTCGGTCTGGCTGGCCAGCGCCTGGGCCCAGTACAGGGTCAGGTAGAAGTGGCTGCCGCGGTTGTCGAGCTCGTTCACCTTGCGCGAGGGCGAGCGTCCCTCCTCCAGGTAGCGGGCCACGGCCGTGTCCAGGGTCCGGCCCAGCAGCCGGGCACGCTCGTTGTCGAAGCGGTCGGCGAGGTGCTCGAAGGAGGCCGTCAGCGCCAGGAACTCCCCCAGGGAGTCCCACCGCAGGTGGTTCTCCTTGAGCAGCTGCTGGACGTGCTTGGGTGCGGACCCGCCGGCACCGGTCTCGAACAGCCCACCACCGGCCATCAGGGGCACGATGGAGAGCATCTTCGCGCTGGTACCGACCTCCAGGATGGGGAACAGGTCGGTGAGGTAGTCGCGGAGCACGTTGCCGGTGACCGAGATGGTGTCCTCGCCGGCCTTGGCCCGCTCCAGGCTGAAGCGCGTCGCGGCGGCCACGTCC
This sequence comes from Nitriliruptoraceae bacterium, assembly GCA_007117945.1. Lineage (GTDB taxonomy): Bacteria > Actinomycetota > Nitriliruptoria > Nitriliruptorales > Nitriliruptoraceae > T1Sed10-7. Next base: position 11,152 of record SKTN01000381.1, read on the forward strand.
ATGAACTCCAGCTGCAGGCCCTCGGTGTCCAACCCGGCCAGCTCGTCGTGGACCTTGGCCAGGATCTGGGCGTCGTGGGCACGGGTCTCGTCGAGCCAGAACACCGCCGGGGCACCCGTGGCCCGGGCGCGGCGCACGGCCAGGTGCACCCAGTCCCGGACGGCGTCGTCCTTGGTCTGGCACATCCGCCAGATGTCCCCGGCACCGACCTCGTGCTCGAGGAGGACCTCGCCCGCCGGGTCCACCACGCGCACCGTGCCGGCGGCGGGGATCTCGAAGGTCTTGTCGTGGGAGCCGTACTCCTCGGCCTTGCGGGCCATCAGCCCGACGTTGGGCACGCTGCCCATGGTGGTGGGGTCGAAGGCGCCGTTGGCCTTGCAGAACTCG
>SKTN01000283.1 GCA_007117945.1 Nitriliruptoraceae bacterium
CGCTGACGAGCAGGGCGAGGACCACCAGCAGCACGAGGAGGCGGCCGCGACCGCCGCCCCCCTCGGCCTCGAGCTCGGGGTCGGTGACAGGGATGGTGTCGGTGACGCTCACAGCTCCACCTCCTCGACCAGGACCACGATGTCCACGCGGCGGTTGCGGGATCGGCCGGCGGCGGTGTCGTTGGTGTCGAGGGGGTGGTACTCCCCGTAGCCCACGGCACCGACGCGGTCGGGGGGCAGCCCGTGCTCCTCGAGCAGCAGCTTGAGCACCGCCACCGCCCGGTCGGTGGACAGGTTCCAGTTCGTGTAGCCGTTGCGGTCGAGGGGCACGTCATCGGTGTGTCCCTCGATGAACAGCGGGTTAGGGAAGCCGTCCAGGGTCTCGGCCACCACCCGGATCACCTCCCGACCCAGCTCGTTGATGGTGGTGGAGCCCAGCGCGAAGAGGATGTCGTCGCTGGCGATGGAGACCACCAGCCCGCGCTCCTCGCGCCGCATCTCCACGTGGATCTCCAGCCCGTGGTCCTGCATCGCGTGGTCGAGGGCCCGCTCCACCTCGTCAAGCTGGTCCTCGATCTGCTGGCGCTGTTCGAGGAGCTCGAGGACGTCCTGGCTGACCGGCGGGGCGTCGGGCACGAGGAGTTCCAACAACTCCTCCGGGATGTCGGGGATGTCCTCGGGGGGCTCCGGTTGGTCCTGCTCGTGGTCGGCGGGCTGATCCAGCCGATCGGGGGCGTCGGGACGCTCCTCGGCGGGACTGACGGGGATGGCGTCGGGCTGGAGTCCGTCGGACTCGGGCAGCAGCCCGTCACCGGCCTCGTTCCCGAAGGGCACGCGCAGGCCCTCCAGGAAGGCGGTGAACTTGATCACGTCGATCTCCGACATCGCGTAGAGCAGGATGAAGAAGGCCATCAGCAGGGTGACGGCATCGGCATAGGTGGTCAGCCAGCGGCTGCGCGGGTCCTCCTGCTGCCGGTTCCCGCGGCGTCCCCGCACGCTGCCTGGGCGCGCCATATCAGGCCGCTTCCGACGTGGTGTCGGGCCTGTGCAACCGGTCACCGACGCCCCGACGTTCCGACGGGGGCAGGTAGGACTCGAGGCGTTCGATGACCCCGCGGGGGCTCGCGCCGCCGCGGATCGACAGGATCCCGTCGAGCGCCACCTCGAGGCCCGCCATCTCGATCTCGTTGAGCCGCTCGAGGCGCATCGCGATGGGGTTGAACAGCAGGTTGCCGATCATCACCCCGTAGAGGGTGGTGAGCAGCGCCAGCGCCATCCCGCGGCCGAGCTGGCCCGGGTCCTCGAGGTTGCCCAGCATGTTGATCAGGCCGATGACCGTGCCCACCATCCCGAAGGTGGGGGCGTAGCCGGCCAGCCCCTTGTAGAAATCGATCGAGGTGCGGTGGCGCTCGTCGGTGGCGGCCAGCTCGATCTCCAAGGTCTCCTTGACCACCTGCTCGTCGACGCCGTCCACCAGCAGCTGCACCCCGAGCTCGAGGAACCGGTCGTCGATCTCCTCGAGCTTGTCCTCGAGCGCCAGCATCCCCTCACGCCGTGCCACCTCGGCGAGCTTGGCGAGCTCGGTGATGGTGTCCTGGACATCGGGCACCTCGGAGCGCACCGCCTGGAGCGCGCTCTTGGGCATGGTCAGCAGTTCGCTCTTGCGGTAAGCCATCACCCCGGCGCCGATGGAGGCGGTGAACACCAGCACGAAGGCCGAGGGGCCGATCAACGGACCCACGGAGTTCCCGTCGATCAGCATCGCGACGATGATCCCCAGCAGGGTGAGGATTAGGCCGCCGAAGAAGATCGGATCCACGCCTCAACCCTCCTGGTCGCAGGTCACGCAGGCCTGCGGTTCCGGCACGACCGACAGGGTCGGGCCGTCCGCGCGCAGGTCATCGGCGGCGACCAGGAGGGAGGCGCGGAACCCCACGAACCGATCCACGATGGTGCCGGGCGGCTCCTCGACGAAGATCCGTCGGCCGTCCACCAAGGTCAGCACCGTGTCCGGGCCCGCCTCCACCGACTCGATCAGATCCGAGTTGACGTAGAGGGGCTCGCCGCGGAGCCGGTGCACGAGGATCACGCTCGCACCTCCGTGTGCGTCGTCGCGTGGGGCACGCGTTCCGTCGCGTGCACCCTCCCCGTCGGCCGTCACCCTGTGCGGTCAAGCAGGTGGGACGATCCGGGTGGGATCGGACCTCACGCCACCACGGCGGACCCGCTGACGCGCACACGCACACGTGGCAGGGGCGGGCCCCAAGGCCCGCCCCTGCCACGTTCCGCGCTCGCCGGCCGCTCGGATCAGCGCTTGAGGTTCACCAGCTCCTGGAGCAGCTCATCCGAGGTGGAGATGGTCCGGGCGTTGGCCTGGAAGCCGCGCTGGGACATGATCAGGTTGGTGAACTCCTGCGCGAGGTCCACGTTGGACATCTCCAGCGTGCCTGCCTGCAGGTTCCCCAGTCCGTTCTCACCCGCGAAACCTTCGATGGCGCCACCCGCCGCCGGCGAGGCACGGAACAGGCCGTTGCCCTCGCGTTCGAGGCCCTCGACGTTGGGGAACCGTGCCATGGAGATCCGCCAGAGGTCCTGGAGGACGCCGCCCGCATCCCGGCCGGTGACGGTCCCGTCGGCACCGATCGTGACGTCGGTGTAGGCCACCGGGTCGATCTGGATGTTGCCGGCCCCACCGCCCATGAGGTTCTCCCCCCGGAGGAACTGGCCCCCCGGTGTTGCGAGGTTGCCGGCGGAGTCGAAGGAGAAGGCACCGGAGCGGGTGTAGTAGGTCTCCCCACCCTGCTCGACGACGAAGAAGCCGTCGCCCTGGATGGCGACGTCGGTCGGCCGACCGGTGGCCTGGGAGGCGCCCTGGGTGAACACCATGTCCGTCGCGGCGATCTGCGTGCCCAGCCCGACCTGCATCGGGTTCTGCCCGGCTGCCCCACCCCCGCCGGCGGTCCCGCCGCGGGTGAGCTGGGTGAGGGTCTCCTGGAAGGTGGTCCGGGAGGCCTTGTAGCCCGTGGTGTTGACGTTGGCGATGTTGTTACCGGTCACGTCCATCATGGTCTGGTGGGACCGCAGTCCGGAGACCGCGGAGAACA
>SKTN01000250.1 GCA_007117945.1 Nitriliruptoraceae bacterium
GCCTGATCGCTGCCCCCGCCCTGGCGGCGCATCCACACACGCTGACGACCCCGGGCGGCTGCGTCGACGGGGCCGGTGGGCTCGGCGTCGGCCAGCCCCACGCGGAGGGCGATCAGTGGCAGCCCGGCCAGGGCAGGTTCGTGCACAGCGGCCTGCACATGGGGGCAACCGGGCCGGACAACGTCACGCTGGGCCAGGGCAACAGCCGCGTCACCATCACCGGCGGTGCCACCTGCGGGGGGTGAGGTGGCGCAGCCACGCTCGGGTGGAACCGTCGTCGGCGGTCGCCACCCGAGCTGACCAGGAGCGGGTGCGATGCGCGCAGGATCACAGATCGCACGGGACCGGGGTACGGACCGTTTCGTCGCTGTCGTCGCTGTCGGTGTGGGGTTGGTGTTCCTGGGCGCGGGCGTGTGGGCCTTCGTCGCTCCGCGCTCGTTCTTCGCCACCTCGGCGGCCTTCGAGCCGTACAACGCGCACTTCATCCGTGACATCGGCGCGTTCCAACTCGGGCTCGGGGCGGTGCTGGTGCTGGCCGTGTGGTTGCGCGACGCGCTGTTGGTGGCGCTGGCCGGTGTCGCCGTCGGGGCCGTGGCGCACCTGGTCGCCCACATCGTCGACCGGCACGCCGGCGGGGACCCGGCGGTCGACCTCCCGATGTTCGGGCTGCTCGCCGTCCTCCTGGTCGCCGCAGCGGTCGTCCGTGCCCGCCGGGTGCGATCGTGACGCGTGGCTCGCTCCGGTCCGCCGCGCATCGCGCACCGCCGGCGGCCGGGATCAGGCCACGCCCCGGTGCCACCCGATCGGTGTCACCCCGGCAGGCGACGGGCTCGTCTGTCAGGATGGATGCCGCGCACGATGCCTGACGCGGCGGTGGAGGGTGGGCAGATGGAGTGGTGGCTGGCCGAACTGCTCCTCGCGGGGACGCTGATCGCGATCGTGCTCGTGCTCGGGCCGTTCATCAAGCGGTTCGGGCGCAGCTACGCCGCGGACGTGTTCCGTGCCAACCCCCGCACCGGTAAGAGCTACATGGTGCTGATGGACATCGCCTACTACCTGATCTTCACCGCCTACATCCTGGTCACCACCACCTTCGAGCGTCCCGACGACTGGGGCGAGACGGTCACCGCGGCCCAGATGGAGGTGGTGCTGCTCCGGCTCGGGGGGATGCTGTTGCTCATGGGGGTCCTGCACGGGCTGAACGTGCTGAGCCTGCCGATCATCGGCCGCCTCCTCGGTCTCGGACGGGACCTGGCGGCGATCGGGACGGCACCCTCGCCGACCCGCACGGACGGGGGCGGTCACCCGCCGCCTCGCGACGACGGCGGCACGGGGGAGGCGTCCGCCCCCCCGTCGACGGGACCACCATGACCGCCGGCCTCGTCTCCCTCGAGGGCGCCGGCGCGGTTGCGGTGCGTCCAGCGCCGGTGCGCGCCTGGCTCGCCGTCGCCGAGGCGATCCTGGCCGCGATGGCCCAACCGGCCCGGTCAGCGTCAGCGTCCGCATCGGCGGGCGCATCCCACCGGACCGCCGTTCGAGCGGTCGAGCTCGACGGCGACGCGCTGGTCGCCGGGCTGTTCGAGGAGGAGTCGGCTGCGCTGGTCCGACTCGCACGGTTGTTCACCGACGACCGCAACGCCGCCGAGGACCTGGTGCAGGAAGCGTTCGTGCGGCTCCACCACGCCACCCACCGCATCGAGGACCGGAGCCGGGCGGCTGCCTACCTCCGCTCGATCGTGCTCAACCTCGCGCGTGACCACAACCGTCGCGGCCTGATGTCGTTGCGCCACTTCGAGGCGCTCACCCCAGAAGCCTCACCTGACGCGATGGATGACCGCATCGTGCTCGATGAGCAGCAGGCCGCCGTGGTGGACGCGCTCCACGCGCTCTCCTCGCAGCAGCGCGACTGTCTGGTGCTGCGCTTCTACCTGGAGCTGTCCGAGCAGGAGATCGCCGACACCCTGGGCATCTCCCCGAACTCGGTCAAGACCCACTGCCGTCGCGGGCTCGACCGGCTCCGGGTACGTCTCGAGGGCCGGACATGAACGTCGAGCAGCTCCTGCGCGACACCCTCCACCGCGCCGATACCTACGCGGTCAGCCCGGACCTGTTCGCGCGGGTCCGACGCTCCATCGAGGAGGACCGGGCGCACCGCCGCCGGGTGCGCGCGGCGGTGGGCTGGACGATCGCCGGTGCGCTGTCGGTCGTCGCCTACCTCGTCGCCCTCGCCGAGGTCGTCGATGGACGCGTGCTGTGGCCGTGGTGGGCGCTCGAGGCCCTGACCACCGCGATCCTGATCACCCTCATCCTCGTGCTCGGGCCCCTGATCCGACGCTTCGGGGGGATCTTCGCCCGCAGCGTCTTCATCGCCCACCCCGCGACCGCCCGGCACTTCCTGCGCGTCCTCGACGTGGCCTACTACCTCGTCTTCGCCGCCTTCGTGCTGATCGAGACCCAGGTCGTCGCCCGGGAGGAGTGGCTCGGGCCGTCCGGCAACGTGGTGCATCTGCAGTGGCTCACGGGACGCATCGGCGGGATGCTGCTGCTGATGGGGCTGTTGCACGCCATCACCATCGTCCTGCTCCCCGCGCTCGGTGTGGTGTTCAGCAGCATCTGGCGCCAGCTCACCCCCGAGCAACGATGGGCAGCGACCGACGGACCCGGCTGACCCGGCCGTCGGTCCGCCTCACAGCGGAGAGGACGAGCCTGCGGGGACAGCCGGCACGTGGCACACCACGGCAGCACCAGCACGCGGATGCCCTGCACCATCGCGCGCCGGGGCCCCCTACGGGCCGCACGAGGGTGGTGCTACTCCGGGATCACCCCGAGCTGCTGCATCATCGACAGGTTGTCGGCATGCCCCCAGTGCTCGGTGAACCGCCCGTCACCGTTCAGCCGCCAGAAGTCGCTGGCCTCGAGCTCCACTGGCTTGCCGGTCGCCGGGATGCCCGCGAACTCCCCCTGGTGGGTGCCGGCATTGCGGATGCGGTTCGCCACCAGCGCGCCGTCGGAGACCACATCGAGCACGTCGGCGCTGAGGTCGGGGAACGCCTCGAAGAAGCCCTGCATGAACCGCAGGAAGTCGTCGCGCCCCTGCGTCCC
>SKTN01000006.1 GCA_007117945.1 Nitriliruptoraceae bacterium
GCTCGCCGACTTCGCCACCGTCTCCCGGTGGCTCGAGGACAACGACCCCGAGGTGGCCACGATCGTGCTCACCGGACCGACCCCGGCCCTGGCTGACATCGTCGCCACCAGCGCACCGGACACCGCCAACCTCCTCGAGCTCGACCTCGACCGAGGCGTCCCGGAGCCCTGCGCGTGATCGGCTGTGGGCCAGGGCCTGGCACGATGCGCTTACACGACGACGGGAAGCGAGGGCATGGCCGCGTGGATCACCCGCCACCGGCTCCTGACCGTCATGGCCGGCCTGCTGGTGGCCGGGATGGTCGGCGTGGGCGCTGCCAACGCGGCGTTCCACCGCGCCTGTGTCGGCCAGCCCGTCGCCGACACCTTCGTGACCGTCGACGGCACCACCCTGCACGTGGTGGACCGCGGCGCAGGCCCTGCGGTGGTGCTGCTCCACGGTGACGGTGGCAGCGTGCTGGACTTCACGATGTCACCGATCGTCGACCGGTTGACGGAGCGCTACCGCGTCATCGTGATCGACCGTCCCGGGCACGGCTACAGCGACGCGGCGCAACCCATCGGCTCCCTGTCCGAGCAGGCCCGGCTGGTCCGCGGCGCGGTCCGGTCGCTGGAGGTCGAGGACCCGGTCCTCGTCGGCCACTCCAGGGGCGCCACGGTGATGGCCGCCTACCTCGATGGCTTCGGTGACGAGGTGGCGGCGGCGGTGGCCGTCGGCGGGGACCTGGTCGGCGAACCGGATCCCGCGGCGTACGCGGCGTACCGGCCCGTGACCTGGCCCCTCGTCGGTCCGGTGCTGGTCCAGGTGTTCTACCCCCCGGCGGTGCGCGCCGGTGACCACCGGCTGGTGCGCGGTGGACTGGACCGTGCCTTCGCCCCCGAGGGGCCGGCGCCCTCGGCGTACGTCGCCGGATACGGGTGCCGGTGGGCGTCGCAGTCCACCGTGAAGGCCACCTACCGGCTGATGGAGGACACCCGGGAGCGGATGCCGGACATCCGGGCGCGGTACGGCGCACTGGCCGTGCCGGTGGTCATCGTCCACGGCAGCGAGGACGGCAACGTGCCCCTGTCCAGGGCGGTGGAGGCCCACGACGCGCTGCCTGACGCCGAACTGCGCGTGCTGGACGGTACGGGACACGAGCTGCAGTTCACCCGCCCCGATGACGTCCTACGCGCGATCGACGACGCCCGCGACCTCGCCCGGCGATGACGGCCGAGCCGCCCGCGACCGGACCGTTGCCGCCTCACGCCGCACCCTGGCCCTCCCCGAAGAGGGTGACGCGGTAGCGCGTCCGTGCCTCCTGCGCCTGAGCGACGGCCTCGTCCACGTCGGACTCGAGCTGCGGATCGTCACGGTCGTCCGCGTCCCGGAGCCGCTCGGCGACCGCCCGCAACCCCTCGAGGGAGTCCTCGAGGTCGGTCACCACCTCGTCGAACTCCGCACCGTCGAGCTCATCGGGGCCGTCGGTGCGGGGTGGGCGGATGGTCCAGCTCCGGATCTCCTGACGGTCGGCCAGCGGGGCCCGGGCCTCCAGGGCGCGCTCCACGGCGGGCAGGTTGCGGGTGGCCTGGAGCTGCGGGACCTGCGGATCCTCGAGCACCGTCTCGAGATCGTCGACGACCGGGTCGTGCAGGGCCACCACGGCGGCAGCCCACGCCTCGAGCTCCTGGTAGGCCGCCTCGTCCACGGCCTCCTCGGCGCAGCCGGCCAGCAGGACGGCACCGAGCATCAGCAGCACGCCCGTCCTTCGACCGCGCATCCGCGCTCCTCGTACGGGTGCGGCGCCGTCCGACGGTAGCGTTGCCGCGGTGTCGCGCAACCGACGGCTCAGCCGGCACGCGGCTGGCGAGGACGGGGGTGACCCGGGTGCTCTACGACGTGCTGCAGGACCTCGTGCACGTCCCCGAGCCCTTCGCGGTGGGCGGGCCCCAGGAACTGTGGAGCGATCCGCACGTCCAGCGGCAGATGCTGGCCTTCCACCTCGACCCCGACATCGCGGCCGCGTCACGGGACCACGCCTTCATCGCGCGGTCCGTCGGGTGGATCATCGACGCCTTGGGCGTCGGCGAGGGGACGCGGGTGCTGGATCTGGGCTGTGGGCCGGGGCTGTACGCGAACCCGCTCGCGGAGCACGGCGCTCGCGTCCACGGCATCGACCTGTCCGCGGTCGCGATCGAGGCAGGGACGCAGCGGGCGCGATCGGACCGCGCGAGCTTCGAGGTCGGCGACTACCTCACGGCACCGCTGCCCGACCACGACCTGGCCCTGCTGATCTACTGCGACTACGGCGCCATGTCGCCCACCGACCGGCGACGGCTCCTGGAGCGGGTCCGTGCCCGGATGGCGGACGACGGTCGGCTGCTGGTCGATCTGCACTCCGAGCACCGCTTCGCGCAGTTGGAGGAGGGGTGCACGGTTGCGGAGCGGCTGATGGACGGCTTCTGGGCACCGGGCCCCTACGTCGGCATCCATCAGACGGTGCGCTACGACGAGCCCCGTGTCGCCCTCGACCGCTACGTGATCGTGGAACCTGGCCGCACCCGCACCGTGCACTCCTGGGCCGCCCACCTCAGCCTCGAGCAGGCCACGGCTGAGTTCGCCCGCGCGGGCTTCCAGGTGACTGACGTGCTGGGCGACGTGGCCGGCGCGGAGTACGACCCGACGGCGCCCGAGTACGCGCTGGTCGTGACCCCGCGGAGCCGCTGACCAGCGCGCGGGTCGGCGCCGCGGACCGGGGCCCACGCGTAGTGTTGCCGTGACCCGGATGCTGGTCGCTGCCGCTGCGGTGGCGGGCGAGCGATCTGCTGGCATCGTGGGGTGGGAACGACAGGCGACGAGCCGGAGCTACCTGCCATGCGGACCAAGCACGTGGCGGTGCACGTCCCCGACCTGCAGCGCGCCGAGGCGTACTACCAGCGCGTGTTCGACCTCGAGGTCGTGACGCGCGAGGCGCTGTCCAGCGGCAACCTCGCCGACACCGAGCCGTGGGCCCAGCTCCCCCCTGCGGTGACGTGGGAGGACGCCCGGCTCGCTGGCATCGAGGTGCAGATGGTGGGGCTGCGCCGCGATGACCTGCTCCTGGCCCTGTTCCCCGGCGA
>SKTN01000294.1 GCA_007117945.1 Nitriliruptoraceae bacterium
CGGGCACAGGCCCTGGCCGACGCGGTGGCGCTCGCCGCCGTGTCCGCGGAGGTGGAGGGAGCCCGGGCGGTCGCGCCGATCCGTGAGGCCGACCGCACCGCCGTGGCCGGTGGCGGGCAGCTCGAGGGGTGTGTCTGTGCGGCGGGCTCGGCACGCGCGGCGGTGCGGGTCAGCGTGCCCGTGCCGGGTCTGGTGCTCCCGCGCCTCGGGGCGGCGCGGGTCGCGGCGGACGCCGTGGCGACGCTGGTGTCACCGCCCTGACGCCGCCGGCGCCCGGGCCAGGAGCAGGTCGAGCACGCTGATGGCACCGACCTTGTCGAGGGGTTCGTTGCCGTTGCCGCACTTCGGGCTCTGGACGCAGGAGGGGCAGCCCGCCACGCACCGGCAGCTGACGATCGTGGCCCGGGTCGTCCGCAGGTGCTCGGGGCAGCGCTGGAAGGCGCGGGTGGCCAGGCCGGCGCCGCCCGGGATCCCGTCGTAGATGAACACCGTCGGCTGCCCGGTGTCGGGGTGCAGGGCGGTGGAGAGGCCGCCGAGGTCCCAGCGGTCGCACAGGGCCAGCAGGGGCAGCAGCCCGATGGCGGCGTGCTCGGCCGCGTGCAGTGACCCGGGGGTCCGGTGCGCCGCGAGGCCGGCGGTCTCCAGCACCTCCTCGGGCAGGGCCCACCACACCGCCCGGGTCCGCAGGTGGGTCGGTGGCAGGTCGAGATCGTGGCGTTCGAGGACCTCGCCCGTCCCGACCCGCAGGACCTCGTAGCCCGTCACCCGGCTGGTCACCTCCACACGACCGTGGCCGATCGTGACCTCCTCCCAGGGACTGCGGTCCTCCACCTCGATGACCCGCAGGTCGGTGTCGGTGCGCGGGCGCGTGGTCACGCCCGTGCTCCCCGCGTCCTCCACCAGCGCCACGTGGGCATCGAGGTCCAGCGCCGCCACCCGCAGCACCCGGCCCTGGTGGAGGTGGATCGCACCGGTGTGCACCTGTCGGTGCGCCCGTGCCTCGTCGACGTCGCCGATGACCTGTCCGGTGCCGGCGTCCACGATCCGCACCGGTGTCCCACCCGTGCTCCGCAGCCCCACCTCCGCGGCGGCGCGGTGCCGCGAGGTCCAGTAGTGGCGTCCGTCGCGTCGGCGCAGGCGCCCCGCCGCCACGTCCGCGGCCAGCAACGCCGGCGCCTGCGCACCGAACCAGGTCACCGCCTCCTCGTCGTCGAGGGGGGACTCCTGGCAGGCGCAACGCAGGTGCGGCGCCAGCAGGATCGGGTTGGACGGATCGACGATCGCCTCTTCCGGGTCGCGGGTCAGCAGTTCCCGGGGATGGGTGACCAGGTAGTGGTCGAGGGGGTCCTCCTCCGCCACCAGGACCGCAGCTGCGGCCTCCCCCCGCCGGCCCGCCCGCCCCACGCGCTGCCAGAAGGAGGCCGTGGTCCCGGGCCAGCCTGCCAGCACCACGGCATCCAGCCCCGTGACGTCGATCCCGAGTTCCAGGGCCTCGGTCGCGGCGACCCCCCGCAGGCGTCCGTCCCGCAGGCCCTGTTCGAGCTCGCGACGGTCCGCGGCGAGGAAGCCGGCGCGGTAGGCGGCGACGGTCCCGGCCAGGGGCTGTCCCGCGGCATCGTGCTGGTCCGTCAGACGCTCCCGGGCGACCAGTGCCACGACCTCGGCGGCCTTCCGGCTCCGGGTGAACGCCAGGGTCTGGACGTCAGCGGCCACGAAGGCGGCCAGCAGGTGGGCGGTCTCGCGCAGGCTCGAGTGTCGCCGCTGGCCGTCCTCCTCCAGGGGCGGGAGCCACAGCCCCAGGTGCAGCGGGCCGTGCGGTGAGCCGTCCCCGACCACCGCGGTGACGGGCAGGCCCGTGAGTGCCGTGGCGTGCTCGCCGGGGTTGCCCACCGTCGCGGATGCCAGGAGGAACCGCGGGTCGGCGCCGTAGCGTTCGAGCAGGCGGCGCAACCGGCGCAGGACCAGGGAGACGTGGCTGCCGAACACCCCCCGGGCGACGTGGGCCTCGTCGACGATCACCACGGCGCAACGGTGCAGGACGTCCGCCCAGCGCTGGTGCGCACCCAGCAGCGACGCGTGGATGAGGTCGGGGTTGGTCACGATCCAGTTGGCACTGCGCCGCACGGCCTCACGCTCCTCCCGGGGCGTGTCGCCGTCGAGGACCGCCGCCCGCAGCCAGGGCAGGCGCAGCTGGCGAAGGGCACGGAGCTGGTCGTGGGCCAGTGCCTTGGTCGGCGACAGCTGGAGGACCACGGAGCGGTCGTCGGCGGCCAGGGACTCCAGGGCCGGGAGCTGGTAGGCCAGGCTCTTGCCCGAGGCCGTGCCGGTCGCCACCACCAGGTGCTCCCCGGCCCGGGACCGCTGCAGGGTCTCGGCCTGGTGCGACCACAGCTCGGTGATCCCGAGCCCCACCAGGCGCTCGGTCAGCTCGGTGGGCAGGTCGCCGGGGAGCGGAACGGTCCGTGGGGAGCGTGCCGGGAGCCGCTCCAGGTGGACCAGGCCACCGTCGGTGGCGTCCTCGGGGGCGATGACCACGCCCGAGCGGTCCCCGGGGGAGACGGCCTGCTCGCCCGAGGCGGTCCGGGCCAGCAGCTCGAGCACGTCGCGGGGATCGATCGGGCCACCTCGGTGTCGGTCCGGCCGGGGAACGGTAACCGGCTTCCGCCGGAGCGCTGCGGCGCTGTAGCGTGACCCGGGTCCGAGGAGGCCGGGTCGTGGAGCTGTTGGAGATCGCCGTCACGGAGCGCTCCGGTTGGAGCGTCGTGACGGCGAGCGGGCAGCTGGACGTGGCGACGGCGCCACGGCTGCGCGAGACCCTCCAGGCGCAGCAGCACGCGCCGACGCGCCGCCTGGTCCTGGACCTGTCGGGGATCGAGTTCCTCGACTCCTTCGGGCTCGGCGTGCTCGTCGGTGGTCTGCGGCGGGCGCGCAGCGGTGGGGGCGCCCTGGTGCTCGTGGGCGTGAGGCCCCGGATCGCCCAGGTGCTGGCGGTCACCGGGCTCGACGCGGTGTTCGACATCGCCGGCGGTGTCGAGGAGGTGGTCGGTCCGTGAGCCCGGGGTCCGGTTCGGGACCCGGTGGACCTCACTAG
>SKTN01000068.1 GCA_007117945.1 Nitriliruptoraceae bacterium
CGTCGTCGTGGGAGTGCCCGTGGTCGTCGTCGTGGGAGTGCCCGTGGTCGTCGTCGTGGCTGTGGCCGTGGTCGTGGCTGTGGTCGAAGACCAGGTCGGCGTCCTCCAGGGCGGTCTCTGCGAGCAGGACGAGGCGGGAGTCGGCGGGCAGATGCTCCTCGGCCATGCGCAGGGCACCGTCGTTGAGTGCCAGCCCGATACCGAGGTACAGGTCCGCCCCCGCCAGCGCCATCACGTCGCTGGGACGCGGTTCGTAGGTGTGGGCATCGGCACCGGCGGGGACCAGGGGCTCGACCGACACCCGCTCGCCACCCACCTGGGCGACGAGGTCGGCCACGGGCGCCACGGTGGCGACGATGGACAGCGCGGGCTCCGCCACCTCCTCGGCGGGTTCGCCGGCCTCGGCCTGCTCCTGCACGGAGCCCTCGTCCTCCGAGGCCGACGCGTCCGACGTCGGAGCACCGTCCGCAGCCTGCTCGGCGACGCCCTCGTCACCCTCCGCCTGACCGCAGGCGGCGAACAGCAGGGCGAGCAGGGCGAGCAGCACCACGCGGGCACTGGTCGTGGACCGGGAGGTGCGGCGGGTCATCGGCATGGGGACTCCGGGCCGGCGGGGCGCGGGACGCCTGCGGGCGCGTGCAGTTACTGCGAACGGCTCGCAGTTTATCGGCCCCGGTCACCGGTGAGGGTCCGCCCTGGACCCACCGGGGTCGCCCCACCCCCTGGGCCGTCGGCCGCACCGGGCACCCCCTCGTCCCCCGGGGCGTCGTCCTGCCGTGCGGCCCGCAGCCCGAGCCGGGCGGCCGTCGCCGTGACCCCCACCACCACGGCGAACACCAGGGCACCGGTGAGCACGATCGAGGGCCCGCTGGGGACGTCGAGGTGGAAGGAGAGGTACAGCCCGACCACGGCCGACACCACCCCCAGCAGCGTGCTCACCGCCAGCATCGCCCCCACCGAGCGGGTCAGCAGCCGGGCCGTCGCACCGGGGATCACCACCGCGGCGGCGATCAGCAGCACCCCCAGCACCCGCACCGACGCCACCACCACCGCGGCGGTGATCAGGCTGAAGGTCAGCTCCATCGCGCCCGTGCGCACACCGTGGACCCGTGCCACCTCGACGTCGAAGGTGGTGAAGACCAGGGACTTGAACAGCAGGAGCAGGACCACGGCGAAGGCCACCCCGACGCCGCCGGCCACGGCGAGGTCGGTGCGCTCCACACCCAGCAGGTTGCCGAACAGCACCGCTTCGACGTTGAGCCGCGTGGGCACGATGGCCAGGATCGCCACCCCGATCGCGAAGATCGAGGTGGTGACGATGCCGATCGCCGCATCGGCGTGCAGGCCGCGCTGCCGTGCGACCGCATCGATCAGCAGGGCGGAGAGGACCGTGGCGGCGATGGCGCCCACGTACAGGTCGAGGCCGAGCGCCAGGCCGACGGCCACACCACCGAGCACGCTGTGGGCCAGGCCGTGACCGATGTAGCTCATCCGCCGTAGCACCACGAAGGTGGACAGCGCTCCGCTCATCGCCCCGACCAGGACCCCGGCGAGCAGGGCGCGGGTGAAGAAGGCGTACTCGAGGGGCAGTGCCACCCACTCGGTCACGACGCGACCTCGCCCCGCCGCCACCGCCCGGTCGGCCCGCCATCGCGCACCGCGCTCGGCCCGAGCCCGGAGGGCGTCGCGTCCACGACCACGACCCGTCCACCGTCGTGCAGCACCCGCATCCTCCCGCCGTAGGTCGCCTCGAGGACCTCGGGGGTGAGCACCGCACCCGGTGCGCCGTCGGCGGTGATCCGGCCATGGAGGCACACGACCCGTGGCAGGTGCGCCGCCACGGCGTTGAGATCGTGGGTGGTGAGCAGGACCGTCAGGCCGGCCCGGTGCAGCTCCGCGAGCACCTCGAGGACGTCGAGGCGGGTGGTGGGATCGACCCCGCTGGTGGGTTCGTCGAGGAGCAGCAGTTCGCTGCGCCGGTACAGCGCGCGCGCCACGAAGGCCCGCTGCTGCTGCCCTCCCGAGAGGTCGGCCAGCCGTCGCCCGTGCAGGCCCTCGAGACCCAACCGGTCCAGGAGCTCGCGGGCGCGCTGGCGCTCGGCGCGGCTGAACCAGGGCAGCCGGCGGCTGCTGGCGGCATCACCGAGGAGCACCACCTCCAGCACGCTCACGGGGAAGGTGCGGTCCACGTTGTCGAGCTGCGGGACGTAGCCCACCCGTGCCGGGGGCCGGCGACCCACGGGGGCACCGAGCACCTCGACGTGGCCGCGGTGCAGATCGGCACCGGCGGTGAGCAGCCGGAGCAGGGTGCTCTTGCCCGAGCCCGAGGGACCGACGATCCCCACCAGCTCGCCACGATCGACGGTCAGCGACAGCCCGGACAGCACCCGGGTGCGCCCGTAGCCCACGGCGACGTCCTCGAGCGCCACGGCGGGCGTCGATGGCGCGGCCGCCAGCCCCAACTCCAGGGAGTCGAGGTCGATCAGGGGCGCTGCGGGGGAGGACATGGGTTCCACGCGGCACGGGGGCAGGTGATGCGAACGGTTCGCAGTGTACGCCTCCGTGGGCGGGACGTGTCGGCTCGGGTCACCACCGCCGGCCTAGCGTGCAGGCCACACCGCACAGCGAGGAGCCGGGTCCGTGCCCTTCCCCGTCATCGTCGACGACACCCACGAGGGGCATGACCCGCCCTACGAGCTCAACGCCGGCCGGATGGTCGCTCCCGTGCCGGAGCGTCCCGAGCGCATCGAGGTGATCGCCGACGCGCTGGTGGCGGCCGGGTTCCCGACCCACCCGTGTGCAACCCACGACGACGACGTCCTCGACGGTGTCCACGACGCACACATGGTGGCCTTCCTCAGGGACGGCTACGCCGCGTGGCGGGCGGCGGGGGGCCCCGAGGTGATGATCGCCGACACCTTCCGCTCCCCCGCCTGGGCGGCAGGGGGCCGCCGACCCCGCTCCCCCCTCGGTGCCCTGGGGTGGTACTGCACCGACACCGCGACGCCCCTGGTGGCCGGGTCCTACGCCGCCGCGCGGGCGGCGGTCGACCTCGCCTGCACCGCGGTGGACCACGTCCTGGACGGTGCACCGGCCGCCTACGCGCTGACGCGGCCGCCCGGTCACCACGCGGGTCCGGGCTACTTCGGCGGGTTCTGCCTCCTCAACCACGCCGCGACCGCCGCCCAGCGTCTGCGTGCCGCGGGCCCCGTGGCGATCGTCGACATCGACGTCCACCACGGCAACGGCACCCAGGACGTGTTCTGGCACGCCCCCGACGTCCTCTACACCTCGGTCCACACCGACCCCGACCACCAGTACCCCTACTTCTCCGGCGCCACGGACGAGTTGGGCGGTGGCGCGGGGCACGGCACGACCCGCAACCTCCCCCTCGCGCCCGGCACCGGCGACGAGGGCTTCCTCCACGCCGTGGCGATCGCCTGCGAGCTGACGACGGCCTTCGACCCGGCCACGGTGGTGGTCTCCCTGGGGCTGGACGCGGCCGACGTGGACCCGCTCGGGCAGCTGGAGGTGACCGCGGAGGGCTTCGCCCGGGCGGGCGCGCTCCTCGGCGCCCTCGACCGCCCGACGGTGGTGGTCCAGGAGGGCGGCTACGCGCTGGCGGACCTCGGCGCGCTCACCCTGGCGACCCTGCGCGCCTTCGAGGACGCCCGCGGGTGAGCCCCGCTGTCCGGGGTGTCAGCCCGTGGCGTTGCGCGCGACGACCCCCGGCACGATGCCCGCGTCGAGGATGCGAGCCACCAGCGGGTCGAGGGCGGCCAGCAGCGCCGCGGTGGAACGGGCGCCGAGCGCGGTCCAGGGTGGTGCCGCGAGCTCGTCGGTGCGCCGCTCGAGGCGTGCCCGCAGCTGCGCACCCGCGGCGGTGAGCCCACCGTCGGCGTCCAGCACACCCCGCTCGCGCAAGCGGTCGGCCGCCGCGTCCCACTCGGGATCGCTGATCCCCCGGGTCGCGCCCAGGATCTGGCGCAGCTTGGGGCTGTCCCCGCGGCTGGTCAGGTGCGCCTCGACCCCGTCGAGTTCCGCGTCCACCAGCAGGGCCACGTGCCCGTCACCCCGGGACTCCCGCACCCGGCTGGCGGCCTGCCACAGCACCAGCGCCGGCTGCTGGGCCCAGGGGACCGAGGACCAGGCGGCCGCCAGGGGCCGGCCGAGGATCGGGTGCAGCAGCGCCGCCTCCCGGGCCAGCTCCGCCGCCCGGGCCAGCTCCGGGGCATCGCCGAGCAGCTCCTGCAGCACGCGCAGCAGCGCGGCGTCGGTGGCCGCCAGCACCTGCGCTGGTGCCGCGACCTCCCACGCGCCAGGCAGGGCGTGGCTGATGGCCCGGGGGCTGAAGCCGTGGAACGCGGCGGTGACCACCTCGGGGCCCACCGGACCGAAGGGGGCGCTGCGGGCGGCGACGTAGCCCACCATCCGGTCGGCCAGACCGAGCTCGGCGTGGGCCCGGTGCACCTCGGGTGCGAAGTACGCCAGGGTGTTGACGGCCTCGAGCCGGCCCCACAGGCGCCGCGCCGTGCCGGCGTCGTCCCTGTCCTCCTGCGCTGCCGCGTCCTGCGCTGCGGTGCCCACCGCGTGCCTCCCAGACGGATCGGCCCCGCACGCTAGCCCCATGGGCCACCGGGTCGTGCCGCGCGGCCGGCCGTGTGGACCCGGCGACCCGCGTGGCGCACAGCGCGTGGGGCGTACTGCCGGGGGAACGACACGGCTGAGCCACCGTCCGTACGGCCGTGGGGAGCGCTCCACTGCGCGCCCCCGCGGCCGACATTGTCAGAGAGCTGACCCGGCGAGGAGAACAGGCACGGACGTGGAGCAGGTGCTCGGACTGGCAGCGACGGTGTGGACGGTGCTGTGGCCCGCGTTGGCGGTGGCGGCGTTGCGGGCCACCGATGTGACCCTGACCACGGTGCGCACCGTGCTGGTGGTCCAGTCGAAGCGGTGGGCAGCCGCAGGCGTCGCCGGCGCGGAAGCCGGCGTGTGGCTCTCCGCTGCGGGCATCGTGTTCGCTGACACCTCCCCCGCCCGGGTCGCCGGGTTCGTGGCCGGGGTCGCGGCGGGCACCGCGATCGGGGTGTCGCTGATCGAACGGCTGAAGGTCGGCTCCACCACGGTGCGGGTGTACGTGCCGGCGACCCAGCTGGAGGCCGACGGCGTCACGGTCGTGGACGGCACCCGCGTCGCGGAGGCCATCCGCCGGGCCGGTTTCGCCGCCACGGTGTTCACCGGGCAGGGCCGGGACGGGCCCGTCGACATGGTGCTGTCCACGGTGCCACGGCGGAAGGCGGACGAGGTCCTCGCCGCCGCCCGCAGCGTCGACCACGACGCCTACGCGTCCTTCGACTCCAACCCCCGGCCGGTCCTGCACTCGACCGCCGGCCGGGTCTGAAGGCGCCACGCCGTACCCTGCGCCCGTCCGCGGACTGCCCGAGCCGGGCAGGCCAGCACGACGGCGGCGACGAGGGACACGGTGGCGCACGAGCTCACCCGCGAGGAGGCAGCGCGGCTGCTCGGGCTGACCCTGCCCTGCTCGCGCGGACAGCTGCAGCGCGCCTACCGCCGCCAGGTCCGCCAGCACCACCCCGACCGCGGTGGTGACGTCCGCGTCTTCCACGCCCTGCAGGCCGCCTACGAGCACCTCACCAGCGAGGACACCGCGGCGCCACCGGTCGTGCGTGGCCGGCCCTCACGCACCCCGGCCTCCGTGCCGGTCACGCCGAGCCGCCGGGAGCTGGCCGAGCTGGTCAGCGACCGCTCCGTGCCCCCAGGCCGGCTGCGCCTGGACACCGACCTGCTGGCCAGCGCCCTGGCCCGGTCCCACGACCAGCCCCTGCACCCCCTGCTGGCCTCCAGCCGCGCCCCGGGGTCGGTGCTGAACCGCGCCGCGAGCGTGCTCGCCACCAACCTCACGGCCACGCTCGCGATCGGAGCGACCACCACCGACCTGCGCGAACCCGTGGTGACGATCGAGCTCACGGGTGGGGCCCGGCGGGCCCGCAGGGCCCTCGAACAGGCCCCTCTGGAGGGGGTCTGGACCCGTCGACGCCGCAGCTCGACCACCCAGCTGAGCAGCACCCTCCACCCGGGTGCCGACCGGCACACCACGGCCGCGGCGGTCACCCTGCGGGTGACACGGCTGCTGGAGCAGCTGGCCTGGGGACTGCCGCAGTGGACCCTGACCCCCGCCGAGGACCTGCGCTCATGAGCCCGTGGCACCGTCGGGGCGCTGCGCCCGGCGGCGGCCACGTCCTCAGCACGGGTCCGGGGTGACCAGCGCGTCGGCGTCGAGGCGCTCGAGGAGCGTCTCCACGGGCACCGCGAGGGCGACGCCGGCGTCCACCTCGATGGCGAAGACCACGCCGACCACCCGACCGGAGCGGTCGAACACCGGGCCCCCGGAGCTGCCCTGGGCGACCTCGGCCTCGACGCGCAGCACCTCGGCGGGCTCGCCGAGGACCGTGCCGTCCACGGACCCCAGCACGCGCCCCTCGGCCACCTCCGCGGGACCACCTCCCGGGTAGCCCACCACCAGCACCGACTCCCCCGTGTCCACCGGGTCCGTGCGCAGCTCGGCGACGGGCAGGTCGGCCTCCTCCTCGAGCTGGAGCAGGGCGAGGTCGGAGTCGGTGGCCACCCCCGTGACGCTGACGGGCAGGGAACGTCCGTCCCAGGTGTTGATCGTGACCTCACGGGGCTGCTCGATCACGTGCCGGTTGGTGACGACCACCCCACCCGGCAGCACGAACCCGGAGCCCAGCCCGAACTGGCTGCAGCCCAGGGAGCGCACCCGCACCGTGACCTCCTGGGCACGCCGCTCCAGGGAGGTGGCCGCGACCTCGGGGAGCTCGCGTTCCTCCACCTCGGCGGGGAGCGGCGCGGTGAGGGGCTCGGTCGGTGGTTCGACGCACGCCGTCAGCAGTGCGGCCAGCGCCCCCGCCAGCCACAGGCCACGGGGACGACGCGCCCGGGAGGAGTGCGGGTCGCCCCTCACGAGCGGCGCAGCTCATCCGCGGCCGCCTCCGCCTGGGCGGCGGCGGTCCTGGCCTCGTCGCAGAAGCCCCGGACCTCGCCCGCCCGCCGGTTCAGGGCGTCGACGTCCACCTGGTCTCCGGCGGCGGCGGCGTTGAACGCGGCCACCGAGGACTCCTGCAGCTCGAACAGCCGGGTCACGCAGCTGTCGAGGGCGGATGTCGCCGCGGTGACCCGCTCCGAGAGCTCGATGAACACGTCGCGCTCCACGGAGACCGTGGTGGCGGTGTCCTCCGCGCGGGCCTTCTCCTCCGCCAGGGTGCGTACCCGCTCCTCGAGGCTGGCGACATCGGCCTCCGAGGTGTCCAGGGCCGCCACCGCGGCGTCGAGTTGCTCGGCAACAGCCGCACGCTCCGCTGCCACCTCGTCGCGTTGGCGCTCCAGCGCCGTGGCGCGCTCCTGCCAGGCGGCGGCGGCATCGCGCTGGTCCGCCGCGACCAGCCCGGCGGCCACGGCAGCTCCCATGGTGAGCACCAGGAGCACGGCGAGGAGCACCACGACCCACCGGCGGCGGGGTGGCGGGGAGGGGGCAGCGGTGGGTGTGGCGGCGTCCCAGGTGTCGTTGTGCACCGGTCAGGTTCCTCGCGAGTGCCGGGCCCGCTCCGAGGGCGGCGGGCCGACCGGTTCGGGTGAGCGCACCACCACGGCGGTGGCACCGTACGAGGGTGCCACCTCGCCGGGGGGCCGCTGACCAGCCCGGCCACCGTCATCCGACCTGCGGACCACGCCGGGACCGGCCGGGACGCACCACCTCCCACACCCGGTCACGGTCATCGGGCACGCTGTCCCCCACCCCGACCACACCTCCAGGAGTACCGGTGTCCACCGAGGATGCACCCGCCACCGTCGACGCCCTCCTGCGGACCGCGGCCGCCGCGGACGCACGGGCGGCACGCGCCGTGCTGGCGCGGATCGACGGCATCCGCCTCGTCGAGCTCGTCGCGACCCAGGCGGAGCTCGCCGTGGACGAGGAGCGCTCCCGCGTCGCCGGCATCGACGCCGTCGGCGACCTCGAACGCGCCGCCATCGAGGTGATGGGCCTGCCCCAGAGCAGCGGGCTGGAGGCGGAGGACGAGGACACCACCGGCCCCCCGACGGTGACGGGCTGGGAGCTGGTGACCGTGGGCCCCGAGGACCTGGCGGCGGCCACCCTGACGGCACCCGTGCCCTCCTGGGCCCTGGCCCTGGTCGCCTTCGAGGACCGTGACGCCGCGGAGGGCGGGCTGCTGCGCCGGGCGGTGGGCGCCGCCGCCGACGGCCGGCTGGTGGCGGTGGAACTGCACCTCAGCGAACCCCTGGCCGACGCGACGATCCGGCGTGCGCACCTGGGCGACGACCCCGCCGAGCTGGGCAGCGCCGGGCCGCTGGCGGCGGCGCTGCGCACGGCCCTGACGGGTGCGCAGACCTGACGGTGCGCGGTGAGCGCGCACCCGCGCCCGAGCCCGCGATCTGCCGGGCCCGGGTTGGGCACCTCCCCGGTCGTGGTGACAGACTGCGCCGCCCCACCACCCCACGAGACGAGCTCCCCGGTTGCCCACCACCGCCCGCTTCCGCCCCCACCCCCGCGGCTTCGGCTTCGCCGACCCCGTCGCTGAGGACCAGCTGACCGAGATCACCACCACGGTCGCCGATGACGACGGTCGCCCGACCGAGGTCGACCGGATCTTCGTCCCACCGCCCACGGCCAAGGGCCTGATCGCCGACGACCTCCTCGACGTCGAGGTGGAGATCGACGACAAGGGCGCCAGCGCCCGCACCGTCGGCGTGCGCTCCCGCCCCCGCCGGATGCTGGTGGGCACGGTCCAGCGCGGCCCCGGACGCCTGGTGCTGGAACCGGACCCGGCGCTCGGGACGGGCTGGGTGGACCTCGACACCGCCGTCACCGACCGCGTCCAGCAGGCGGTGGGCCGCCAGATCGTGGTGCTGCTCGGGACCCGGGAGGACGGCTCCGCTCTGGGTCGCGCCCTGGTCGCGGGCCCCTACGTCGCCGGCTCGCCCCAGGCGATCCGCGCGGCGAGCGTGGTCGTGGCCCTGGGCCGTGCCGCACCGACCCTGATCCCGGGTGGACCTGCCGCCGCCGGCCTCGAGGTCGCGGACGCGGAGACGATCCACACCCGGATCGTCGGGCTGCTCGCCGGGGGGTCCCGCGGCGGCGCCGCGGGACTGGACACCGCCGGGCCCCTGCCTGGGGTGGACGCGCCCTGGGAGGAACGCCGCGACGAGCCCTGCGTGACGATCGACAGCGCGGACACCCGGGACGTCGATGATGCCATCGCCGCCACGTGGGACGGCGATGACGCCACCCCCGTCGAGGTGGCCGTGCACATCGCCGACGTGGCCCGGGCCATCGGCATCGACTCCCCAGCGGACCGCTACGCCCGCGTGATGGCCTCAACGGCCTACCTCGCCGTGGGGGACAACGCACCCATGCTGGACCCGGTGCTCTCCGAGGGGACCCTGTCCCTGCTCCCCGATGAGGACCGCTGGGCGATCTCCGCCCGTTTCCACGTGCTGCCCGACGGGTCGTTGCGGGAGGTCGCCGTCGAGGCGGCGGCCGTCCGCTCCCGTGCCAAGCTGTCCTACGAGGCGCTGGAGTCCTGGCTGGAGGGCGACCCGGCCGCGATCCACGCCGAGGCCGGCGAGGGCGCCGAGGTGGCCGACGAGGTCCTGACCGCCGTGGTGGAGGCCTCACGCCGCCTGGGCGTCGAACGCGACTCGCGGGTGACCTTCGAGGAGCTGTTCGAGGACGCCGAGGTGGAGCCGGCCCTGGTCGATGGTCGCCTCGCCACCGTCGCGGCGACGCCCCACGCGGAGGCCTACCGGCAGGTCGAGCGGCTGATGGTCGCGGCCAACGAGGCCGTCGCCAGCTGGCTGGTCGCCCGCCAGGTGCCGGCGCTGTACCGGGCCCACGCGGGCCTGGCCGACGACCGGCTGGCGCGCCTGCGGGCGGCCGTGGAGCTGGCCGAGGCGACGGTGCCGGCGCTGGCCGACCCGGATGCCGACGCGGACGCCGTGGTCTCGGAACTGATCGCCGCGATCGACGTCGCCGACGCCGCCGGCCGCGACGCCGAGCGGGACCTGTTGGTGTCGGTGGCGGCCTCCTCCACCGCCCGGGCCTCCTACGAGCCCGACCCCTCCGCCCACACCGGTCTGGCATCGTCGGCCTACACCCACTTCACCTCCCCGATCCGGCGGTACGCGGACCTGGTGGTCCACCGCCAGATCCGGGCCGCGCTGGCCGAGGAGGCCCCACCCCACAGCGCCGAGGAGCTCGGGCCCCTGGCGACCTGGCTGGACGCCCGTGCGGGCGCGGTCAAGTACCTCCAGGCCCGCGAGCGGGCCGAGCTGTGGAGCCGCCTGCTCGACCGTGGCTTCCTCGACGACCCGGAGCCGGCGACGGTCACCGGGGTGACCGTCAACGGGCTGCGGATCCGCCTGCCCCGCCTGGGGGTGACGGGGTTCGTCACCGCCGAGCGCGCCCTGGACCTGCCCCCCAAGCAGCGCGGTTCCCTGACCGTGGACGAGCACGGCCTGACCACGACCTCCGGGCCGTGGCAGGTCGGCACCCGCGTCACGGTGCGCTTCGCGGGCCTGGACCAGACCGGCCGGGCGAACTGGCGCCTGGGCTCGGCCTGAGCCTGCGCCCGGGGGCTCAGACGAGGCGGACCACCTGGGCGTCGGCGATGGCCTCGAAACGGCTCGCCACGCAGGTCAGCACCACGACCTGGGGACCCCGCACCCGCCCGAGCACCCCACCGAGGCGCTCCAGCCGACCGGGATCGGTGTAGCCAAGGGTGTCGTCCAGGACCAGGGGCACGCCATCCTCCCCCGCGAGGTCGGCAGCGGCCAGGGCGCTGAGGATCGCCAGCTGCTCCCGGGCACCGGCCGACAGCTGCTCGAAAGCCAGGGTGGTGCCGCCCAGGGTGCGTGAGACCACGCGCAGCTCCTCGTCGAGCTCCACCTCGAGGTCAGGACCGAACACCAGCCGGCCCGCGGCGACGATCCGGTCGGCCAGGGGGGCCCGGTAGGCGGCGTAGGCCGCATCCCGGGCCTGGTCGAAGGCCTCCTTCAGCGCCTGCGCGGCCCGGCCACGCCGCCACAACCCATCGCGCGCGCTGCGGCGGCGTGCGAGCTCCGCCTCGGCCTCCTGGCGGGCCTGCCCGACACCGAGCCCGCCGTGGGCCTCCATGGTGGCGGTCACCGCCGCGGCCTCCTCCTGACAGCGCGCCAGGTGCTCACGGACGGTGTCGAGCTGGGTCTGGGTGTTGGCCACGGCCGCCTCGACCCCCTCGGCGTCGAGGGCGTCGAGGGCCGCGCGGTGCCCCTCGACCTCCGCCTGCGCGTCGCGGACGGCAGCCCCCGCCGCCTCGAGGGCGGCGTGCAGCTGCTCGTCGCTCACCGAGGCGCGTTCCGCCGCCAGCCGGTCGGCGAGCCGCGCC
>SKTN01000360.1 GCA_007117945.1 Nitriliruptoraceae bacterium
GAGACCGCCGCCTACCAGGACGTGCTCCGCACGGAGATCGCCGGTGGCACGGCGCCTGACGTCTTCTGGATCCCGGGTACCGACATCGCGGACTTCGCGAACCGTGGCCTGATCCTCGACCTGCGTGACCTGGCCGAGGGCAGCGACAGCTACGCCGGGGACGAGGCCTACGCCCCGGGCCCGATGGACCTGCTCACCTACGACCCCGAGACCCAGACCTCCGGGCCGTCGCTGTGGGGCCTGCCCCGTGACGTCTCCACCTTCGCCTTCTACCTCAACAACGACCTGATCGCGGAGGCCGGTGCGCCCGACCCCCGTGAGCTCGACGAGGCCGGCGAGTGGAACTGGGACACCTTCCGCGAGGTCGCGGAGGCCGTCGACGGGCTGGGTGGCGACATCCAGGGCTTCGGCATGAACAACTGGTGGGCCAACCCCGGCATCTGGATGAACTCCGCCGGTGGCGGCTTCTTCAACGAGGACCGTACGGAGTCCCGGGTCGGCAGCGACGAGTCCGTGCTGGGCCTGGAGTTCCTGGCCGGCATGTACCAGGACGGCCTGGGCGTGCCCTACGGCGAGGACTCGCAGCCGCCCTTCCAGGCCGGCCAGGTCGGCATGCAGCTGACCGGCCGCTGGTCCACCCCCGCCTACCGGGACAACGACTTCGACTGGGACGTCGTGAACATCCCGGCCGGCCCGGCGGGTGCCGTCAACTGGACCTTCTGGGGCGCCTACGTCGTCAACGCCAACACCGAGCACCCGGAGCAGGCCTTCGAGCTGCTGACCCGTCTGACCGACGGTGAGGTCCAGGCGGAGATCGCTGAGCTGGGCGCCAACATCCCCTCGCGCGTCGACGACCCGGACACCATCGACCAGTTCCTGACCTTCACCCCGCCGGAGAACAACCAGGCCTTCATCGACGGCCTGGACAGCTCCGAGCCGGAGGGGCCGCTGTGGGAGGGCGACTGGCCCGCCTTCGACGGGATCCTGGCACCGGCCATCGAGGCCGTGATCGCCGGGGACACCTCGTTGGAGGAGTTCCAGGACACGATCGACGACCAGCTGAACGCCACCTTCGAGTGAGGTGACCGGTGGGGTGGCGCCGCTCCCGGCGCCACCCCACCTCTGGTCCGTGGGCAGCGGGTCTGGACGGACCGCTGCCCACCGACGAGAGTGGGTCACCGTCCGCACCGAGGGTGGGGGCGACTGGCGAGGGAGACAGGCGGATGGCGACGTTGTCCCTGCCACAGGTCCGGGTGCCGCGGGTGTTGTCCCCGAGCGCCTGGCTCCGGGCACTGCTGGTCTGGCGCGTCCTGCACACCCTGGCCATCGGCGCCGGGCTGTGGTGGGCGCTGACCAGCGAGGCGCTGGAGGGCCCCGGCCGCATCGCCGGGATCGCAGCCGCCAGCATCCTGCTCCTGATCGACCTCGGCGGGGTGGCGGGCCTCGCCCTGCAGCGCTCCTTCGGCCGCTCGCTGTCGCTGGCGGGTGACTACCTGACCTTCCTCGGCGCCATCCTCGTGCTGTTCCAGCTCAACGACGTGTTCCGGGGCCTGGACGCGCTGGGTGCCACCTTCATCCGTGGCGTGCCCTTCGGGCTGATCGCCATCCTCGCCTGGGTCGTCACCGGGTGGGGCGAACAGCGGGGCACGCTGGAGCGCACCCGCCGCATCGCCCGGTTCGTGGCGTGGGGTGCGGTCGTGGCGATGCTGCTGGCCGTCGGGCTGCTCCCCGGGGTGCTGACCTTCCTGGCCCGTACGGCGCAGCCCTTCCAGCTCGGCCTGGTCGTGATCGCGCTGGTCAGCGGCTACCTCGCCTGGCGGACCTTCCAGAGCGATGTCGCCGAGGAGCTCGCGATCTCCAACCGCACGACCCGCACCCTCGACGGGTTGCTCTTCGCCTCCCCCAACCTGCTGGGTTTCGCGGCCTTCTTCGCCGGCCCCCTGGTGTTCAGCCTCTTCGTCTCCCTCACCGAGTGGGACGCCTTCGGCGATCCGACCTTCGTCGGCCTCGGCAACTACGTGGAGATCCTGGCGCTGAACGTCGGCATCGCCAGCGCGGGGCAGAGCGCCAGCGAGGTGCTCGCACCCGGCTACTTCGAGTGGTTCAGCATCGGCAACGTGGTGGTCGGGGCACAGGACGTGCTCTTCTGGCGTTCGATCCGCAACATCGTGGTCTTCACCCTCTTCGCCCTGCCGCTGTCCACGATCCCCGCCCTGTTCCTGGCGACCCTGCTCAACTCCAAGGCACCCGGCATCAAGGTGTTCCGCGCGATCTACTTCGTGCCCTCGATCGCCGGCGTGGTCGCGGTCGCCCTGATCTGGCGCCAGCTGTTCGACTCCACCATCGGGTGGCTGAACTACCTCATCAGCCTCACCGTGGCCGGGCTGAACAACCTGCCCGGGGTGACGATCACCGACCCGCGGATCCAGTGGCTCTCCGACGCCGACATCGCGCTGTTCTCCCTGGTGATCGTGTTCTCCTGGATGTTCATCGGCTACAACGCCGTCCTCTTCCTCGCCGGCCTACAGGGCGTCGACAAGACCCTCCACGAGGCGGCGATGATCGACGGGGCGAACCGGTGGCAGCGGTTCCGCAACATCACCCTGCCCTCGCTGCGACCCACGACCTTCTTCGTCGTCGCTTCCACGGGGATCCTGACCCTGCAGCTGTTCGGCGAGAACGTGGTGCTCTTCCCCACCACCACCCCGATCGGTGCCGGGCCCCAGAACTCGACGCTGACCCCGGTGGTCTACCTCTACGAGCAGGGCTTCAGACGCTTCGCCTTCGGGTACGCCTCGGCGGTGGCGTGGGTGCTGTTCGTCCTGATCTTCATCTTCACGCTGGTGCAGTTCCGCCGGCAGCGCGAACAGGCGGAGGGCTGACATGGCGGTCGTGACGGGATCCAAGCGGCGGCGCACGCTCGAGCGTGTCGGCCTCTACGTCGGCCTCGGCGCCTTCGGCGCCATCATGCTCTTCCCCTTCCTGGTGGTGGCCTTCGGCTCCCTGAAGGAGTCCAGCGACATCTTCCGCTTCCCGCCCCGGCTGCTGCCCTACAGCCAGGACACCGTGGAGATCGACGGTGA
>SKTN01000413.1 GCA_007117945.1 Nitriliruptoraceae bacterium
GGGTCCTCCTTCGTGGAGATCTACCAGAACTGCAACATCTTCAACGACGGGGCGTTCTCGGCGCTGAAGGACCCCGACAAGAAGGACCACAACCAGATCCGGTTGCAGGCCGGTCAGCCGATCACCTTCGGTCCCGACGGGGAACGCGCGGTGGTCGCGGAGGCTGACGGCTCGATGTCGATCGTGCCCACCGAGCAGGCGGGGGAGCGGGTCGTGGTGCACGATCCGACCCGTGAGGAGCCCACCACGGCCTTCGCGCTGTCGCGGCTCGCACTCAACCCCACGGGACCGACACCGATCGGGATCTTCCGTGACGTGGACCGACCGGTCTACGACGACGAGTTGCGGATCCAGGTCGAGACCGCCAAGGAGCAGCGCGGCGAGGGGCGTCTCGAGGCACTGCTCGACAGTGGCAACGTCTGGGACGTGCTCTAGGCGCCCCGGCTCACCCGGCCGAACCCGCGTCGGCCGGCCCGGCATCACCGGCCCCCGGTGCCCGCGGGTCGCCAGCCGGGTCGTCGGGTGTGCGCGGCCGGGATTCGGGGACCAGCAGCACCGACACGTACACGATCTGTGCCGCCAGGGCCCCGAAGCCGGCGAGCGCCAGGCCGACCGGGGCCGACATCGGTACGGCGGTGGGGATGATCGCGCCCACCACCCATGCGACGGAGAACACCGTCTCCGAGCGGGTGAAGGCGGCGCCACGGCGGCCGGCCGGGACCGCCGACTGCTGGAGCCCGTCGAAGGCGAGCTTCGCGAACCCCCAGGCGACGCCGGCGGCCCCGGCCAGCGCCGCCGCTGCGACCAACCCGAACCACTGGCCCGCGGAGAAGGCGGCCGCAGCCGTCAACGCCAGGGCGCCGAGCACGATCGGTTCCTCACGGACCCGGCGGGCGAGGAGGGGGACCAGCCGTGATGCGAGTGCGTAGCCCGCGCCGGCCGCCGCCAGGAGGGCACCGAAGTCCAGCAGGCTGGCCTGGGTCTGCTGGAGTTCGAAGGCCAGCAGCAGGAGCAGGAAGCCGTTGCAGACGCGCACCCCGGCCGTCGCCAGTAACGCGAGCCGCACCTCCCGGGGGAGCGACACCCGGGGGGGACGCCGCGTCCGGCCGAGGACCCGGGTCGCCGCCCCGTCAGGTGCCGGCAGCCGACGTCCGAAGGCGGCTGCGGCCAGCGCGGCGGCCGCGCTCAGGGCGAGAGGACCGTTGGCGTCGAACCACGCCAGGCTCGCGAGGCCGATGCCCCCGGCCAGCCCTCCGGCCAGCACGCCGATCCAGGCCAGGCGCGCGTTGGCGGCGACC
This sequence comes from Nitriliruptoraceae bacterium, assembly GCA_007117945.1. Lineage (GTDB taxonomy): Bacteria > Actinomycetota > Nitriliruptoria > Nitriliruptorales > Nitriliruptoraceae > T1Sed10-7. The sequence goes on from SKTN01000413.1 coordinate 1,299, forward strand.
AGGGCACGAGGCGCGTCCAGGGCCAGGGGCAGCAGCGCGTTGCGCGTGATCCCGTGGACCCGGGACAGGACCAGGAGCATGAAGGCCACGGGGAACAACCACAGGCTGTCCAGCCGTCCGAGGGCGGCGAGGGCGAACAGCGCCCGGCCCGCGGCGGCGGCGATCAGCGTGGTCCGCGTGGCGACGGGGGTGCGGTCGAGGATGCGGCCGAGCACCGGACCGATCACCGCGAAGGGCGCGACGGTCAGGAGCAGGTAGAGGGCGACGTTGCCCCTGGCCTCGGCCGTGGGGACGGAGAAGAACAACGTGCCCGCCAGCCCGATCGACACCAGGGTGTCGGAGGCGGTGGAGAACACCTGGGTGATCGCGAGGTTGCGGAACCCGATCCCGCCGGTGTCGAACAGCGACCGCACGCTGCCCGTCAGCTTGCGTGCACCGGCCCGTGACGCCCGCCCGAGCGACGAACCCGTGGGCGGTCGTGGGGGCGCCTGTGCTGCGGCCGGGGCGACGGCACGGCCGCGACGGCGAGCGGGACGGGCGCCGCGGGGCGGCGGGGGCGGTCCGGGCGCATGCTCGTTCACACCGCGACGCTAGCGCCGTGCGGGCCTACGGGGGGAAGCGAGCAGCGGAGGTTGGCCCGCGGGGCTGCGGTCTGCCAGGCTCCCGGGCGCGGACACGAGCATCGGAGCAGCAGGTGTCGACACCGCCCACCTCCCCGGGAGACGGCCCTGAGGGGCTCGACCTGCAGGCCGTCACCCCGTGGCTGCGAGAGCACGCCGGACTGGAACCCCCGCTGACCGCGAGCACCGTGGCGGGAGGGCGGTCGAACCTGACCTACCTCGTGACCGATGCCCGCGGGCACCGCCTCGTCGTTCGCCGGCCGCCTCTGCACGGGGTGCTCCAGTCGGCCCACGACGTCGCCCGGGAACACCGGATCCTCACCGCCCTGGCCGACACCGACGTCCCCGTGCCGCACTGCATCGGCGTAGAGGAGGACGAGGCACTGCTCGGCGCCCCCTTCTACGCGATGGAGTACGTCGAGGGCGTGGTCGCCCGCGACCAGCATGTGGCGGCCACGGACCTCTCCGCGGCCGCCCGCGCGGCCAGTGGGCCGGAACTGATCGACGTGCTCGTCCGGTTGCACCGCGTCGACGTCGACGCGGTGGGACTGGGGGGACTGGCACGGCGCGAGGGCTACCTCGAGCGCCAGCTCACACGGTGGCAGCGCCAGCTCGAAGGGTCCCGGACCAGGGAGCTGCCCGTGCTCGAGGAGGTCCACAGCCGGCTGGCCGCCGACGTGCCCCCCCAGGGCCCGGCCGGGATCGTCCACGGCGACTACCGCCTCGACAACCTGCTGCTGGACCCCACGACCGGGGAGGTGCGGGCGGTGCTGGACTGGGAGCTGACGACCCTGGGCGACCCCCTCGCCGACCTCGGCCTGCTGCTGGTCTACTGGGCCCAGCCCGACGATCCCACCCTGCCCCTGCCCGACGCGCCGACCCTGGCCGAGGGCTTCGCCCAGCGCGAGGAGCTCACCGAGCGCTACGCCCGGGCCTCGGGCCGCGACGTCAGCGGCATCGGCTACCACGTGGCCTTCGGCTACTGGAAGCTGGCGTGCATCCTCGAGGGCGTCCACAGCCGGTACGTCGCCGGGGCCTACGGGCAGGGTGCGGAGGGCTTCGAACAGCTCGGCGACCTGGTGGTGGAGCTCGGGGAGCGGGCAGCGGACGCCGCCACTGAGGCGGGCCGATGACGACGGCGCCGACGCCCGCGGAGCGGGCGCTGCTGCTGGACTACGGCGGCGTCCTCACGGCGCCCGTCCAGGACGCCTTCGCGCGCTTCGAGGCCGCGCTGGGCGTCCCCCCGGGCGACAGTTTCGCCCTGCTGCGCACCGCGTCCCGGAGCCGGGACGGTGGGATCATCGGTGCCCTGGAACGCGGTGAGATGGATGTGGCCACCTTCGACGCCCACCTCCACCGCCTGCTCACCGACGCGGGGTACGAGGTGCCCGAGGGCACGGATCTGGTGGAGGGGATGTTCGCGGCCATGGCACCTGCCGGTGGGTTGTGGGCGCTGGTGGACGAGGTCCGTCGCCACGGGGTCCGCACCGGCCTGCTGTCCAACTCCTGGGGGACGTCGGCCTACCCCTTCGAACGGTTGGCCCGCACCTTCGACACCCTGGTGCTGTCCGGCGAGGTGGGCCTGCGCAAGCCCGATCCGCGCATCTACGAGCTGGCCATGCAGCGGGTGGGCGTACCCGCGCAGGGGTGCGTGTTCGTCGACGACCTGGAACGCAACGTCGCTGCGGCGACCGAGCTCGGCATGCACGGCGTCCACCACACCGGCGACGACCAGGCCACGCGTGCCGCCGTGCTGGCGGCGCTGGAGCTCGACGTCGCCTAGGCGCCCGGAGGGGCGCCGTCTCCGCGCTGCCCGTCAGGCGTCGTGCCGCTGCATGTCAGGCGCGTGGTCGGGCTCGTCGAGGACCACGATCGCGGCGCTGCGCCGGCGGGCGAGGGCACCCAGCAGGGCGATCACCGCCAGCAGCGCGCCACCCGTGCCGTAGGCCGCCGCGACACCCGAGAGGTCCGCGAGCAGCGCGAGGCCCAGGGAACCCAGCCCGTCGGCGATCGCCAGGCCCGCCACCATCGCCCCCGTCACCTGGGCCATGCGCGCGGGCGGTGCCAGGCGCAGGAACAGCAGTTGCGCGCCGACGTACCACCCGGCACCGGCGCCGATCAGCAGGTTCGCCGCCGCGATCTGGGCCGGGGTCCGTGCGAAGGCGGCCAGGCCCAGGGCCCCTGCCAGCGCCGTGAAGTGCAGCAGCAGGGTCCGCGGTCGTCGGATCGCCCGGGTGCGGCCCAGCACCGTCATGACCACGGCCTGTCCGGCGGGTGCCGCAGCCAGCACGAGGGGGCGTAGGGGGTCGTCAGGGCCCGCGACGGTGGGTGCCAACACCTCCGGCAGGGAGCCGACGATCCCCGTTGCCAGGGTCAGGAGGGCGAACAGCCGCAGGGCGGGATGACCGAGGATCGTCCGCACCCCCGTGGACAGGGTCGAGGGGGGCGGGGAGGTGGTCGGCTCGGGCAGGGGGAGCCCGAGCAGCAACAGCGCCCCGATCACGAAGGTCGCGGCGTCGAGCAGCAGCGCGGCATCGGCGCCGATGGCCACGTACAGCCCCGCTCCCGCGAGGTAGCCCAGGACCTGCGCGGCCTGGTCCGTCGTGGACAGCAGCGCGACCAGGGGACCGCGGTGGTCGTCGTGCAGCCCCTCGGCCATCGCCCCGGAGCGCACGGAGACCGTGGCCACGCGGACCGCGGCCAGCCCCGCCGCGGTGACGATCACCACGGCGACGCCATCGATGAGCACGGGCAGACACACGATCAGCCCACCCAGCAACTGCAGGGCCGCGAGGGTGCGTGCCCGGTGGGTGCGGTCCAGCCAGCGACCACCGAGGATGCCGGTCAGCGCCGAGGGCACCACGCCGACGGCGACGACGATGGCGGCACCGAGCGTCAGGCCGGTGCGGTCGGCCGCCAGGAACAGCAGCGCGCCCAGCGCGACGTAATCCCCGATGGTGGAGGTCAGGCTGGCCAGCCACAGTCGGCGCACCAGGGGCTGTCGCAGCGCAGCGCGGTACCCGGGGGAGGGCTCTGGTGCCACGGCGAACCTCGGGTCGGTGGAACGAGCCCGCCACGCGGCGACGTTCCCGGGACGACGGGTGGAGCCTACTACCACGCTCGGTGGTCGTGGAGATGTCGAGGGTCATGGCCACCGGGGGTCGCGCGTTCGGGGGGCCTGGTGGAGTAGGGTCGCGGCCATGGCTACCTCAGACGCACCAGAAGAGCGACTCGCGCTGTACGTCGACCACGAGAACGTGGCGATCGGTGCGCGCGACATCGGCTACCGCTTCGACCCGCAGCCCCTCCTCGAGGCGTTGGTGGAGCGGGGACGGCTGATCACCCGCCGTGCCTACGCGGACTGGAACCTGTTCAAGGACGACCGACGTGGGATGGTCGACGCGAACATCGAGCTGATCGAGATCCCCCAGCGTTCCGACTCGGTCCGCAAGAACGCCGCGGACATCCAGATGGCCGTCGACGCGATGGAGCTCGCGCTGACCCGCGACTTCGTCTCCACCTTCGTGATCGTCTCGGGCGACTCCGACTTCACGCCCCTGGTGAGCAAGCTCCGTGAGCTGAACAAGCGGGTCATCGGCGTCGGGCTCAAGGGCTCCACCTCGGCGATGCTGCCGCCGGCCTGCGACGAGTTCCTGTTCTACGACCGTCTCGAGGGCATCCCGAGGCGCGAGACCAAGGGCGGTGGACCGGCCCAGGGACGCTCGAAGAAGAAGCCACCGGCGCCCAAGCGTGGTGGTGGCGGCGGCAAGGCGGCCGCGAGCGAGCCGACCCCGGAGCCGCCGGCCGAGCAGAAGGGTTCCTCGCAGAAGCAGGATCTGCGCAAGCTCGAGCGCCTGATCACCCGGACCCTGGCGGGGATCCAGTCCTCGGCGGCAGGTGCGGTCCAGGCCTCCAACCTCAAGCGGGCCCTGTTGCGCAAGGACCCCACCTTCAACGAGGGCGACTTCGGCTTCCGGGGGTTCCGGGAGCTGCTGCGCCACCTCGCCGACGGTGGTGTCATCACCCTGACCGACGGGACCGCCCCCGGCGACCCGGAGGTGGACTTCCCCTCCGCGCCCCGTGACGAGGACGCCGCCTTCGCGCTCCTGCGCGACACCGTCAAGGAGCTGATGGTCGAGCTCGGCGGGGACCCCCCGCTGTCTGGGCTGAAGGACCAACTGCGCAAGCGCCAGCCCGACTTCTCCGAGAAGGACCTCGGCTACTCCGGCTTCCTCCAGTTCTGCAAGGCGGCGGTCACCAAGGACGTCGTCGAGATGGACTGGGAGGAGGAGGACGCGGAGTACTACCTCTACGTCGAGGAGGGCGACAAGCCCTCCTGACCCGCGGGGACGCCGGTCGCCGCAGGTCAGGCCAGGGTGGCACGGCGCGTCGGGGACGTGGGGCCCCGGGTCGCCTCGGCGGCGGTGAGGTGACCCGCGAGGCCGGCCATGGGGGCGTGCACACGATCACGCGGGCATGGGCCCGTCCGGTCCCCGCCGGCGGTGCTCGGTGGCGCGCCAGACCAGGGAGCCGAGCGCCAGCAGGGCGATCCCACCGAGGACGGCCACGAGGGGCAGCGTGAGGGCCAGCCCCACGCACAGGGCCACGCCGAGCCCGGCGAGCCACCGCGGCCAGCGACGCTCCTCGTCGGTCAACCGCCACGCGGAGGCGTTGGCCAGGGCGTAGTAGGTCAGCACCGCGAAGGAGGAGAACCCGATGGCGCCGCGCAGGTCCGCAACGAGGACGATGACGCAGACCACCGCCGCGACGGTCGCCTCGGCGCGGTGTGGGGTGTGGAACCGTGGGTGGACCGCGTCGAGGGCGCCGGGCAACTCCCGCCGCCGGGCCATGGACAGGGCGGTACGGCTGCTGCCCGCCAGCAGCGACAGCAGCACGCCACCGGCCGCGATCGCCGCCCCGATCCGCACCGCCGGGGTCAGGGGGGCGAGGCGTCCCGCGGCGACCGCGTCGGCCAGAGGGGCGGGGGAGGTCGCCAGCTGCCCGGGGCCGATCGCCAGGAGTACCGAGGTCAGCACCGCGGCGTAGACCGCGACCACGATCCCCAACGCGACGGGGATGGCCCGGGGGATCGTGGTGGTGGGGTCGACGACCTCCTCCCCGAGGGTGGCCAACCGGGCGTAGCCGGCGAAGGCGAAGAACAGCAGCCCGGCCCCCTGCACGATGCCGTAGGGGCCCGAGGGCAGCGCCGCATCCAGGTTCGCCGTGCTCGCGGTTCCCCCCAGCAGGGCACCGGCGACCACCACGGCCAGTGCGGCCAGGACCAGTGCGACGATGACCCGGGTCAGCCGGGCGGTCTTCTCCACCCCCCGGTAGTTGACCGCTGCCATCGCGACCACCGCACCGATGGCGACGGGTCGGGCCAGGTCCTCGGACAGGTAGGCCCCGAAGGTCAGGGCCATCGCCGCCAGGCTCGCGGTCTTGCCCACCACGAAGCTCCAGCCGCCGAGGAACCCCCAGGACGCGCCGAGCCGTTCGCGCGCGTACACGTAGGTGCCGCCCGACTCGGGGTGGAGCGCCGCGAGCTGGGCGGAGGAGGTCGCGTTGGCGTAGGCCACCACCGCCGCGATCGCCAGGCTCACCAGCAGCCAACTGCCGGCCGCTGCAGCGGCCGGCCCCGGTGCGGCGAACACCCCGGCGCCGATCATCGCCCCGAGCCCGATCACGACGGCGTCGGTGGTGGTCAGCCGCCGGGCCAACCCCCCGGAGGGCCCGCTCATGGGGTCGTCCCGGCCTCGACACCGCCTCCCGCGTGGCGCCACTCGGGGAGGCCGTCCTCCAGCCGGACGGCGCGCCGCCCCCGGGCGTGGAGGCGTCGCACGGCGTCATCGGCGTAGACGCAGTAGGGGCCCCGGCAGTAGGCGATCACCTCACGGTCGGCCGGCAGGTCGTCGAGCAGCGCGAGCTGATCGGGGGGTATGGAGATCGCGCCGGGGAGGTGGCCCGCCGCGTACTCGGCCGCGGGGCGGACGTCGACGATGACCACCTCGTCGCTGCCGAGGCGCGCCAGCAGGTCCTCACGGTCCAGCAGCGGCACCTGCGTGCGGTCGCCGAGGTAACCGGCGGCCAGCTCGTCCATCCCCTCGACCTGGGACGCCGCGACCCTGCGCAGCGCCCACCACAACTCCAGTACCTCCTCCGAGGCCAGCCGGTAATGGACGTGGGTGCCGGCACGCCGGCGCTCCACCAGCCCGGCACGGGCCAGGGTGCGCAGGTGGTGGGAGGTGTTGGCCAAGGACTGGTCGAGCTCGCCTGCGATGTCGTCGACGGTGCGCTCACCCTGGGCCAGCAGCTCGACGATCTCCGCCCGCCGCCCCGAGGACAGCGCCCGGGCGATCGAGGCGAACCCGTCGAACAGGGCGTCCTTGGCGGGCCGCCGGTCCGGCCGGTCGCTCATCGCCACCACCTCCTCGGCGGCACGGTAGCGCAGCGGCTCAAGCGGTCCTTTGACCGTCCGTCAGGGGGTCGGGCCGCCGATCGAGGGCCACGTCGAGGTCGCGGGGAGCGCACCGGCCACCAGCTGCTGCCGCGGGAGGCGACAGGGGAGTGTCGTCGGCTGTCGAGCGGCTCCATCGGGGTCGGTCGCTGCGCCTGGACAGGCCCATGGCGCGTCAGTTGCGCCGGCGCACCCTGAGCGTGCGACCCCTGCTGGCGACGAAGGGCCGGCGCTCCCAGAACCCCCGTGCAGCGCCGATGGTGCCGGTGACGAGGACGATCTTGGCCGCCTGGACGCGATCAGCCGGGTGGAAGCTCTCGACGGAGCCGGCGAGGAAGCCGAGCACCCCGCTGTCGTCCCTCGCGACGAGGGAGCAGCCGACCCGGAGCACGCCGACCACCCACGAGGCGAGCCGGCGGTCGAGCTCGCGTTCGAGGCCGACGACGCCCTCGAGGACGTCGTCGCGCGCCTGCGTGCTGCCGGGTACGAACGGCACACCGCGATCATCGACGAGTCCTACGGCCGCTCGTGCACCGCCCGCGACCCCGAGGGTCTCAGGGTCCAGATCAACGAGCATGACCGAGCCCTCCACGGCTGACGGCATCCGCAGGCCCAGGTCCGGATGTGCGTGGGACAGCGCGCCGTGAGATCGCGTACGCAGGATCGCCACGCGCTGTCCAGGCAGCCGCCGGTCGCACGGTCAGCGGCGCGCGCGCAGGTCCAGGGCCACGTCGAGGCGGGGGGCGGAGTGGGTCAGCCACCCCAGCGAGATGACGTCGACCCCGGTGGCCGCGACGGCACGGGCCCGCGCGGGGGTGATCCCGCCGGAGGCCTCGGTGATCGCGCGCCCGGCCACCACTTCCACTGCCGCCCGCAGGGCGTCGTCGTCCAGGTTGTCCAGCAGGATCGAGTCCGCCCCGGCCTGCAGCGCCTCGGGCACCTGCTCGAGGTGGTCGACCTCCACCTCGACGTGGACGGTGTGACCGATGCGCTCGCGGACCGCCGCGACGGCCGCCCGGATCCCGCCGGCGGCGACGAGGTGGTTGTCCTTGAGCATCACCGCGTCGAACAGCCCGAAACGGTGGTTGTGGCCCCCGCCGCAGCGCACGGCGTGCTTCTCCAGGGCGCGCAGACCCGGCGTGGTCTTGCGGGTGTCCACGATGCGGGCACCCGTCCCGGCGACGGCGTCCACGACCTCGTGGGTCGCGGTGGCGATGCCGCTGGCGTGTCCCAGCAGGTTCAGCGCCCCCCGCTCGCCGGTGAGGAGCGCACGTGTGGGCCCCTGCACCCGGGCCACGATCGTGCCGACGTCCACGCGGTCCCCGTCCGCCACCTCGGCGGTTGCGCTGGTGCGGGCGTCCACGGCGGCGAACACGGCCAGGGCGACGTCCAGGCCGGCGATGGTGCCTGCCTGCCGCGCGACGAGGTCGGCCACGCCCCACCGGTCGGCGGGGATGGCCGCGTCGGTGGACAGATCACCGGCGAGGCCGAGGTCCTCGGCGAGGGTCCGTCGGACCAGGTCGTCGACGAGGTGGGCCGGGAGCGGGTCCAGCACGGTCACGGTGCTGCCGGCCCGGATCGCGCGGGTGCGATCGACGGCGAGGTGGTGGCCGCCAGGGTGACCCGCGGGCCGAGCCGACCGGTGGTGCTCGCGTCGATGAGCGTTGACCGGGCCTGGGCGGGATCGCTGGCGGGATGGTCCAGCCGGTGGTGGGCCCCCCGGGACTCGGTGCGGGCCAGGGCGGCACGCAGCACCGTCTCGGCCAGCACCGCGAGGTTGCGACCGTCGCGGCCGTGGCTCAGCCGTGGGAGGAGCCGGCCGAGCTGCGCGAGGCCGGTCTCCAGACCCTCGGCATCCCGGACCGGGCCGGCGTGGGTCCACATCAGCGCGCGCAGCGCGGCCACCGCCGCCGGGTCGTCGGCCGTCGGGAGGTCGATATCGGCGCGGTGCCGGGGTGTGCGGGCGTGACCGAGGTCGGGGACCACCGCTGGGCCGTTGCTGATCGTGGCGGCGACCCGGCGTGCCAGGACCATCGCCTCGAGCAGGGAGTTGCTCGCCAGCCGGTTCGCACCGTGCAGCCCGGTGGAGGCCACCTCGCCGCAGGCGAACAGGCCCGGCAGCCCGCTGCGACCGTCGAGGTCCGTGGCGATGCCACCCATGGCGTAGTGCTGTGCGGGGGTGACCGGTAGCGGTGTCAGGGGGTCGAGCCCTGCGGCCCGTGCCAGTCCGCACACCGTCGGGAAGCGCCGCTCGATGGCAGCGCCGAGGTGGGTGGCGTCGAGCACCACCGGCCCGTGCTCGGCGGCCGCGAAGTTGGCCCGGGCCACCACGTCACGGGGTGCGAGCTCCGCGTCCGGGTGGACCTCGGTCATGAAGCGGCTGCCGGTGTGGTCACGCAGCACCGCGCCGGCGCCGCGCAGTGCCTCGGTGACCAGGGGCAGGGGATCGGCACCGGTGTCCAGGGCGGTGGGGTGGAACTGCACGAACTCCGGGTCCCGGACGCTGGCCCCGGCACGCAACGCCATCGCCACCCCGTCGCCGGTGGCCAGCGCGGGGTTGGTGGTGCGCTCGTAGAGGTGACCGAGGCCACCGGTGGCGAGCACCACCACCCGGGTGGTCAGGACCTCGAGCCTGCCGTTGAGCTCGATGGCGAGCCCGGTCACCCGCCCGCCGTCGTGGAGCAGGTCCACGGCGCGCGCGTCGGTGAGCACGGTGATGTCGTCGCGCGCCGCGACCGCGGCGCGCAGCCGTGCCATGACCGCCCCGCCGGTGGCGTCCCCGGCGGCGTGGACGATACGCCGCTGGCCGTGGCCGGCCTCCCGGCCGAGGGCCAGGGACGCACCGTCACGGTCGAAGGCCACGGCGAGCGCGTCCAGCCAGCCGATGCGCTCCGCCGCGGCCTCGGCGACGACCCGTGCCACCTCGGGGTCGCTGAGCCCGGCGCTGACCGCCACGGTGTCGGCGGCGTGGATCGACGGGTCGTCGTCGGCGCCGATCGCGGCCGCGATCCCGCCCTGGGCCCAGCCGCTGGCGCCGTCGCCGAGCGCTGTGCGGGTCACCAGGGTGCAGTGCCCGAGCTCGA